>JASEIE010000009.1 GCA_030024065.1 Thermodesulfobacteriota bacterium | reverse complement strand
CATCTCGTTTTGTCCAAAGGGTGAGATCCTGAAACGAGTTCAGGATGACAAGTCTGTGAAATTTCAAATATTTTTGGTTAGGATTTAGTGCTTTGAATTTAGAGCTTCAACTTTTCCCGGCTGAAGGGAGATTAACCAAGATGTCTCAGGAACTTTATTGTTACTTAAATGGTAAAGTGTTGAAAGAGAGCCAGGCAGCCATCTCCCCTTTTGACAGGGGATTCCTCTGGGGAGATGGCGTGTATGAGATCACCCCCTGTTTTAACCGCCATTTCTACCGTTTAGCGGATCACCTCGATCACCTTTACCGTTCCCTTCGCTACGTTCGTATCGATTTTAGGATGAGTCGGGAAGAGATCGAGAAGCTAACCCTCGATCTGCTGAATAGGAATCTTCCCCATCTTGCCGAAGAGGGTATCTTTCGGGTTGGTCACTGGGTGACCCGGGGCCTGGATACGCCGAGCATGTTGGCTCGGTCTGCAGGACCTCCGACGTTGTTCATTTTCTTCCGTCCCGTGGATGGGGAGGCTGTTGCACGAAGCCTCGCGGATGGGGTGAAACTTTCGATCGTTCCCACCCGAAGGATACCACCTCAATGTGTTGAGACAAGGGCCAAGGTAACGAGTAAGTTGAACCAAATCCTGGCTGAGCTTGATGCGGACGCTGTCAACACCCTTTCCCTCATGTTGGATATCCATGGAAGAGTCACAGAGAATGCCATCGCCAATTTCTTCATCGTTAAGCAAGGAGTTCTCTGGACGCCCCCTGCCGAGAATATTCTTGAGGGGATCACCAGGGCCGTGGTATTCGAGTTGTCCTCACGCCTGAAAATACCTGTTGAAGAACGGCATTTCACCCTTTATGACCTAACCCAGTCCGAGGAATTCTTCCTGACCTCCAGCGTGACCTGTGTCACCCCGGTCCGAGAAGTCCACGGGATTCGACCCATGTCTCCTGTTCCAGGACCCGTCACAAAACGATTGATCAGGGCCTTTACAGAAGAGACAGGGTTTGATTTTTCGAGACACCTGTGAGGTTAACTCGAGCGACAAGAAAAGCTGATCAGCCTTGCTCTTTTTTTCAACCGCTATGGACCTGGTGAGTCTATTGGTTGTTTTTGTAGTTGGAATCATCGGGGGCTCCTATGGAACCTTAGTAGGAGGAACCAGCCTCATTACCATCCCATTGTTCATCTTCCTTGGCTTACCCCCTCACACGGCTATTGGCACCGACAGACTGGGCATCTCGGGCCTCACCATCGCGGGATGGTACAAATTTCATGAGAAAGGACTCATTGACTATAAAATCGGTCTGGCGACGGGCTTCGCTGCTCTGGTTGGATCTTTTCTTGGAGCAAACCTCGTCATGGAAATCTCAGTCGCCATCTTGAAAAAGGTCGTTGCCATCGCAACCCTCGGGGGGGTCATCCTTGTGGCGGTCCAACCCAACCTGGGAATAGATAGAAGGGACCACATCATAACAAAACCTGAATATGGGATGGGTCTGGCGGCCACTTTCCTGGTCGGGGTTTACGGCGGCTTTTATGGAGCTATGGCGGGCACGTTTTCGTTATATGTTCTGTTGTTCGTATTCAAAAGGACCTTTTTGGAGGGAACAGCCACCCTCAAAATATCGGCCTTCATGATGACCACCACGGCTGCGCTGGTCTTTGCTTCCAAGGGAGCGATCCATTATCCCATGGCTGCTGCTATGTTTTCTGGCTGCGCCATCGGCTCCTACTTCGGGGCCCATTATTCGGACCGGATCGGAAACGTCTGGATCAAACGGATCTTTATCGTGATGGTCCTGATCATGGTCATCAAATTATTGATCCATTAGGTCTATCTCATTACAATTTTTTACCCAAATAATTGAGGTGTCGCAAAGCCTGGTGTGATGTGGATTGGGGTGTGTGATTATTTTCTTTAAGCAAACGTAACAATAAGAACTGAGCGATTTTCTGCAAAACTCCTTTTGTGTAGCTTAGTGCGATCAATTTCATGCAGTGTCTCTGCCTCAAGACAACTCTCTCCACAATTTTTTCTTCCGCAGCCCGCGATGAGCAGATAACTCGTTCCTAATTGCACCGAGGTGCAACTTTGCTCCCAAATTTGGTAGTGTAGTTGCACCGAGGTGCGGATATTTCACATCTGGCCGAAGATCAAAACGGCCCTCCACATTCAAATTTTGTCAATGTCACCTCCTTCCAAAGTGAGATTGTCCAATGGACTCCGTATTTTCCATAGGCTCTTTGTACTTACATGAGTATATATTTCAGTTGTTTTGCTGCTGGCATGGCCTAACCCCGTTAGAAATTCAATCAAATTCGGAAAGCAAGGTATATCTATCTTTTCTCCCTTTTGCCTCTTTTACCCGTTAAAAATTATGCACCGCTGCTCCCTCCGGGCCGGCGGCTGCGGTGGGGTTAGATTTTAGAATAATTCCGGCGGGGTTTAATTCCCCGCTGGAATTTCTAACGGGGTTTACTTGACAAATATCCATGGAATTATTAGAACGTTCCATGGGCAAATTTCATTAAAAGAATTGTCTTATTACTACAGCGAACCTTTTTGGGAAAATGGCCAATGTACCAGCAAAAAGCACTTCCGCTGCAACCGTCATACCCGCGAAAGCGGGTATCCAGTGGTCTTTTGAACCAATTTACCTCCCTGCCTGTGCGTTGCACGCAGACAGGCTGGATTCCCGTTTTCAAGGGAATGACGAAAAAAGATTCGCTGTAGTATTATCCTCTTTCGGGAAAGGAGCAGATATGAAAATGTTCAAGTCAGAAGAGTATATTCAGATGGCGAACCCCACTCCCGGCAAGCCATACCGGCCTGAGATTCTCACCCAGGAACACCAGGCAAAAAATCTGGGAGGGATGTTTGGCCTCCTTGTTCCGGGAAGCCAGGTGCCTTATCATTACCACAACAACCGCGAGTCAATTATCATTGTAATCAGCGGAGAGACCATTGAAGTCATCGAAGGCAAGGAGTTCCCGATCAAGGCTGGCAATGTCTTATTTATTCCTGCGGGGGAGAAACATACAACCATCAACCGGTCCGGTCAGGATTTCCGGTACCTTGAGTTTTTCACCTGTCCGCCCCTTGGCGCGGATTTCGTCGAGGTGAAATAGGAAAAATGGATTTTACCTTAACCTTAGCCTCAACCTTTCCCTTTACCCCGTTAGAAAGCCCCACTTTTTAAAGCGGGGATGGGTTGTGTATCAGAATTTCAAAACCTTTTAGAAAGGGCGGGGTTTAAAGCCTCGTCCTTTCTAACGGGGTTTACTTAAATGACCAATGCAGCCCTTCCTGTAACGCGATTTGTCAGAATCAGTTGATGGGCCTTTTCAGCCTCCTCCAGGGGAAAGGTCTGTGTCACGATGGGCTTGATTTTCCCTTGTTGCACTATTTTTACGGTTTCGATCAGCTCTGCCATGGAGATATATCGAGATCCATGTATTTCAAGACCCTTCGATAAAACCATTAGAGGATCCACTCGAAAGATTGGCTCCACCTTAAAGACACTGGGTGGACGAAATCCCAGGATCACGAGCCGCCCAGCCTTATTCAGGCTTGCAAAACTGGCTTCCAGCGTTTGAGAAGAGGCAACAAAATCGAGGACGGCATCGACCCCTTTATCGTCCGTCAGTCGTTTAGTTTCTTGAGTTAAATCCTTTTCTTTCGTATCGATGATCTCATCGGCTCCCAGTGCTTTCGCCATCTCGAGCTTCTCCCGGGAAAGATCGGCTGCCAGGACCCTGCCCCCACACAATTTTGCCATCTGAACCGCATGGATCCCGACACCCCCTCCAGCGCCGACGACGAGGACATTATCTCCGGGTCCCACCTTCGCTTCCTCTCTGCAGGCGTGAAGAGGCGTAGCGATCGCGTCTGAGATAATCGAAGCTTCAACAAAAGGAATTTCCTCAGGGAAAGGACAGAGATTGAGGGCAGGGGCGCACATATATTCCGCATAACCCCCGTCACAGGCCATGCCCACATAGCCTTTCCAATTCTCACAGAGGGTTTCCCGTCCGCTTCGGCAGAACCTACAAACTTTGCAGGTCAGATAGAAGTGGCAAACGACACGATCTCCAACCTTGACATTACTGACTTCGCTCCCGATCTCGAGGACCTCTCCTGCTATTTCGTGGCCCAGAATTCTTGGGTAACGGGTGACGAGCCCCGGGGTACTTTTCATGATGATGATTGTCAATCCAACTCCTGCAGCCCTGACCCGAATCAAGGCATCACAAGGGCCTGGAGAGGGTTTGTCCACTTCTTGAAAGGTGACCGGACCTCCCAATTGATGAAGAAGCATTGCTTTCATCGATTATCCTCCTTCAGTACAGCACCCCCCTCACCCCCACCCTCTCCCACCAGAGGAGAGGGGGATAATCAGGACGTATTTTGGTTTTACGCTATGCGCCACGCGCTAAGCGCTTTGAGATCTTAACCTCCGGCTACGAGAACCGTAAAGGTGATCTCATCCCCATCATGAATTTTTGTTTCAAGCTTTTCAAGGGAAGCGGTGTTTCTCCCATTGACGAGGATGACACAACCCTGCTCCAGGGAGAGATCCTCCCTGAGGATGCGTTTCCATGGACCCTCCGCATCTCTCTTGAGGGCGAGGAGTACGTCCCGGAGGGTAGGGGATTCGAGAGCCAAAGCGACCGGTCGCTTCAAAACGAATTCTGTCCCGAATACATTGATGATGATCATCATGATGGAAGAGAGATTTCCTTAAAGTTGGTGGTTTTTAAGGGTTTGTTCCTTCGGAACCCCCGAAGCATCCCATCCCCTCAGGGTATAATATTCATCGATCATTTTATTGAGATTCTCTTCGCCAATCGCCTGTCCTTTGGCCGGGCCATCCGGTAAAGGCTCATGGAGCGTCCGGTAGGGGAGCGTATCATCTGCTCTTGTGAATCCCTCTCTATTGTTGAACATCCTGATGAGTGTTTCAATCCTCTCGGCGATCTTCTGGAAGTCTTCCTTCGGGACGGATTTTCCGGTGGCAGCCCATAGATATTGTGAATAATCATCAAGAGACAGGGGAATAAATTTGGCGGGCATATCGCAGACCAGCAGGGAATGGAGAACACAGTTTTCATTATACAATTCTTTAATCATGGCTGCCTTGCCCTCGATGGTGTAAGGGGGGTAACCGCCGAGTATCTCTTTGGCTGGCGGCCATGCCCTTCGATGACAAGCCCCTCTCGGGCTCACGGCGTAGGAGAGACCGGACCCGAAGGCTCCCCGGGGTTCGTAAGCAGGAAACTCCATTCCCTTGACCTGCATCGCAAATCGCTCTGAGCCATTGCCTATGTAATGAGCTACGCTCCTGACCCCTTCTGCCATGATATCCCCGAAACCCTGTCGCATGGCCATCATTCCGATGGCCGCAAGGCTGGCTTCGCTGTCGCCAAACCGGATATCCAGGCCTCCTGTCTGGTCCGGTGAGATCAATTCCCTTTCGAAACATTCCATGACAAAGCCAATGACATTCCCTGCTGAAATAGTATCCATTCCCAATTGATCGCAAAGAATGTTGGCTTGAATGATCGTCGGAAGCGAATCGATCAGTTGATTCGAACCAAACATGCCAAGCGTTTCATATTCGGGACCTTCAAGGACACTTCCTCCGTATTTCCCTTCCGAGATCCGCGTCTCGAAGCTGCAGGGGGTGAAGCAGGAGAGGCAGGCTTTATGGCGTGTGATGCTTTTATGTACTCCTATGGAATCGATCTTTTCCAATGCCTTTTCCCAGGTCCCGTATTGAAAATTCATTGTGGGCAGAATCCCCCCGGTGTGAGTGATGTTCAGGGTGAGGGGCGTCCCATATTTCTTCCTGGCCTGGGCGACCTTGCTTTGCTGGGCCCGCTTATAATTTTTCCTGTTTAGCTCAACCATCTTTTTTCGATCGTGGGTTTCGATGCCTGTGGTCCCTTTCACCACAATGGCCTTGAGGTTCTTCGATCCCATCACAGCCCCGACGCCCCCTCTGGCCGCCTGGCGGTAGAGGTCGCTATTGATACAGGCAAATCTCACCAGTTTCTCGCCAGCTTGCCCAATGGATGAGACCCCTACGGAAGGATCCCCCTCCATTTCTTTAAGCATCCTTTCTGTCTCGAAGCTATCCCTCCCCCAGATGAAATTCGCTTCGCGGATATCCACACCCTTGTTATCGATCCTCAGGTAGCAGGGGTAGTTCGATTTCCCGCGGATGACAAGGCCATCGTAGCCTGCTTTTTTTATTTCCACCGATATCCTTCCACTGGAATAACTGTCGCACCAACCCTGGGTCAGGGGTGATTTGGTAATCACGACAAACTTCGACGACCCGGTTACCAACGTTCCCGTGAGCGGCCCTGTCAAAAAAAAGAGAAGGTTGTCTGGGGAAAGGGGATCTGTCTCTGGAGGAAGCATATCATAAAGAAGCCTGATCCCAATGCCTCTTCCTCCAAGATACTTTTCAAACATCTCCTCTTTGAAGAGGAGGTCCTTTTTCTTTCCTGAAGTTAAATCAATCTCTAAAAGCCTTCCGCATATTCCCTTCATCGTGATTTTTTACCTTTCCTCACGAAGCCGGCCAATTCCTCATAAATCTTCATCACTACCGTTGCATCATTTTGTTCCCAACCATTATATTTAGCTTTGAGCAGGAACTGGTGATACAGAGCCCCTACAGGAAGAACGACCCCCATCTGTCTCCCGGCTTCTAAAGAAAGTGCAAGATCTTTAATGGCGAGAACGGTGGGGCCTTTGGGTGAGAAATTGCCGCTCAGCATGTCCCTTCCACGGGCGATGAGCAGGTCGCTCGATGCAGCCCCTGATGTGATCACCTCGAACAATACGTCTGGATTGAGACCTGCTTTCAGACCCAAGACCAATCCCTCAATAGCGGCAGCCTGGTTGAGGTATAGTGTGTGGTTGATGACGAGCTTTAATGTTGCCCCGCTGCCCATCTTTCCGGCATACACCGTCTTTTTACCAATGTGATCGAGAACGGGCTTGATCTTAGCAAATATAGACCTCTTGCCACCGGCCATGAAGACCATATTGCCCATCCGGGCCTGGGCAGAGGATCCAGAAATGGGAACGTCCATCCACTCAATCCCCTTTTGGGCCAGTCTCTCACCCAGGGCCCTGCTCTCCCATGGAGGGGACGTGCTGGTGTCCACTACGATCTGACCTTTTTTTGCACCCGCAACAACCCCGTCTTTTTCCTCGACCGCTCTAAGGACCGCATTCCAGGTTGGGAGGGATAACAGAATGAGGTCTGTTCCTTTCGCCGCTTCTTTGGGAGAACTTGCACCCTGCAAGCCGAGGGGGACCAAATTGGACATCTGCTTCTTGATGATGTCAAAGCCCGTGACCTGGTAGCCTGCCTTCATCAGCAAGGTGGCGATCGGCGTTCCCATCAGACCAAGGCCAATGACTGAAATATTTCTTATCTCTTTAACTGACATTTATTCTCTCCAATGATTGACTTTGGGTTAGGGTTAAGGTTAGGAAGCTGGTTTGGTTTAAGGGCAAGGGTATAGGGCTGAAGATTAAAAGACCAACGACTTCACCTGTTGACAAAACCGGCATCTTTACCTTGACCCTTAGACAAGGTTTCTCATAAATCGGCTAATTTTACCTGTTTTCCTGTTCGGGCCGAGTCAATGGCTGCCCGAATCAATGCGAGGGCCACCAGCCCCGCCTGTCCGTCCGTTTCCGGTTTTTTCCCGGTACGGATACAGTCTGCAAACTCGTCGATCTCTTCGAGGATCGGATCGCCGACCGGAAGAGGGATCGTTTCAGGTTTATCTTTGCTCTTCCCAATGAGCTGCAGGACGGTATATTTGTCCACAACCGACCAGATCTGAAGATACTCATCAAAAGACACATTGGGCAGAGAGAGGGAGCAGAAGAGCTGGGCATCGGTTCCATAGACATAGATCCAGTTCACTCTGGGTGAGACATACGTGGAACCGAGATAACCAAGAACGCCTGACTCGAATTGGAAGGTCGTCATGGTCACATCCTCCACATCTGCAGGGGTGTAGAGCTTGTTGAAAAAGGCGAAGACTTTTTTAATGGGTCCAAAGTAATAATTCAATGTATCTGCATGATGGACACCCATGGTCATGAGAGAGCCTGCGGGACAACCCGAGTCGTCTCCATACCATCGCCATTTATCCGGGGTCAATTCAAATCCCAGCCTTCCGGAGAAGTTCGATTCCACCATTACGGGCTTCCCAATGGCCCCTTGATCAATCAACTCTTTCATCTTTCGGAATCCCGATACTCGCCGCATATCATGGCCGACCAACAGGGCCACTCCTGCCTTCTGGCAGGCTTCAACCATCTTTTTCCCATCGGCTAACGTATTGGCGATCGGTTTGTCGACGAAGACATGTTTCCCGTATTGAGCCGCCAATACGGTTTGCTCTGCATGGAGGGCATTCGGCGTCGTGAGGAGGATGCCTTCGATGTCATCCCTCTTCAGGACATCCTCAAAGCTCTTCTCCTGATCGCACCCATACTTCTTGCTGACAGCCTCCCGTTTCTCCGGCGTTCTGGTATAGCAAGTTACCATTTTTACCTTCTTGCTTCTCTGGACGGCACTGGCGATGATACCTGACCAACTCCCAATACCGATGAGAGCAATCCCTACCTTATCCTGTTTTGCCATGAACACTTCCTCCTTTTTGACATCAATTTTCCCAGATCTTGAAAAATTTCCATCTATTTTATTCCGCCGATATTTTTTGTCAAACGATTTTTACTCTGGCCACGAGACATTTATTCCGCTTCACCGCAGAGGCGCTCAGATCCAACCGCCTTGAACTGGACAAAATCCTCTTTTTTTGGTAGGAAGACATTGGTTTTCATTTTCAATTCAACAGGGGGGGCGAACCATGGGATGCTTTCATCAATGGGAGGATTTTCCCGAGAGGGAAATCAGTTATTTGAAGGGACGGCCGGAATCCTCGAAGCTGCTTGTGCGAATCATGAGCAGCGAAAGAATGATGGTGACCAACATCAATGCCAGGAAAGGGGCCTTCGTGCCCCTCCATCACCATGAGGCAGAACAGATCATTCTCGTATTAAAAGGGAAGATTGAAGCGATCATGGGAAAAGGAAGGGAGTCGTCCAAAATCCTTGGGCCCGGTGGCATCTGGGTTGTCCCACCGAATTGTCCCCACAGCGTTAAGTATATTGAGGATACCGAAGGCATTGAGGTGGTGAGTCCCCCGCGTCTGGATAATTTTGTTGGGTATACTATTTCACATACCTTCTTCGATGAATGAGAAAAAAAGTGAGGATGGAGGTTTGGGCTTCCGAAAGGTTCGGAGTTTCCTGGAGGCACAAGGTTTCAAAAAGCTAAATTGTTGGGGCTCAAAAAATGAAAGGGAGGGTTAAGAAATGCCATTCTTTAAGTGGAGTGAACTGAATTCAGATTTCATTACACCCAGCTATTCTCAAGGGAAAGGGCCGGCAATCAAGGGCGAGCAGCGGACCTCTCCTGGAAGATGATTATCAAAGAGGCCGGGATCGAGACCAGGATTGTTCCCCATGACGGGGGCGGTCCAGCCCTGATGGCCGTTCTTGGTGGCCACGTGGATGTCTCCGGCCTCTTCACAGCCCAGACGCTACCCCACATCCAGACTGGAAAATTGAAGGCGCTGGTTGTCACGGATACTGAGCGAGATCCTTCCTTGAAAGACATACCGACGTGCAAGGAGGAGGGAGTGAATGTGGTCTATCTCATGTGGCGAGGAGCTTTGGCGCCCAAGGGGACTCCGCGGCCGATCATTGACAAGCTGGCTGGAGCGTTTAAGAAGATGACCGATGATAAGTCGGTTGTTCCCATGATCAAGCGGTTTGGGGACGAAATCAACTTTCTGGGTCCTGATGAGTTTACCCCGTTAGAAATAATGCCCCGCTGCTCTGCAGCGGGGTTGTGGGTTACATTTCAGAATAATTCCGGCGGGGTTTAATGCCCCGCTGGAATTTCTAACGGGGTTTACGAAGGTCTGGCGAGAGGAGTACGAAATTCAGAAAGAGCTCGCAAAGATTTTTAAAAAATGAGAGGAGAACGCATGAAACATCCTGCCATCGACATTCATACACATATCGAGTTTGCCGGCACCTTTGACATCCTGAAAAAAAGATATACGGAAGAGGAGATCTTTACCCGATTTGTCGTTTCCGCCACAGGTCGTCGTTCAGCAGAACTGAATCGGGGGATCGTAGCCGGCATTCGAGACGCCTTGAGAGATCCTCAGAAGAAGATTCGAGATATGGATGCGAATGGGATCGGGCTTTCTGTGCTCTCTTCGACGCCATTTGCTTTCTTCTATGAGGTCGAGGATGATCTCTCGGTTGAATTGGCTCGGTTCCAGAATGATCAGCTTTCAGAGATGGTGAAAAAGTATCCTGACTGTTTTGCCGCGATGGCTACCCTCCCATTGAAGGTTCCGAATGAGGCGTTGAAGGAACTGGACAGAACGATCACGAAGCTTGGCCTTCGGGGTGTTGAGATCGGCTCCCATGTGGGTAAGCGAGAATTAGGGGACGCAGCCTTCTGGCCCATTTACAAGGCCCTCGAAAGTCTGAACGTACCCATCTTCATCCATCCCCATCATGTGGCTGGGTTAGACCGGCTCCAGGATTTTTATCTCAGCAACCTCATCGGAAACCCTCTGGATACCACCATTGCTGCTGCCCAGTTGATCTTTAGCGGTGTGCTTGAGAAATATCCGGGCCTTAAAGTCATCCTGGCTCACGGCGGAGGGCAGCTCCCTTATATCTTCGGAAGACTGGAGCATGGGTATCAAGTGCGGCCCGAAAGTAAGGAAAAAGTGAAGAGTTCTCCTCGAACATTCTTGAAAAATTTCTACTATGACACCATCACTCACAGTCCGGAAGCGCTTTCCTATTTGATCTCTCTGATGGGGAGCGATCATGTTCTCATGGGGACGGACTACCCTTATGACATGGGGGATCTCAATCCGGTTCGGACGGTTACTCAACAACGAGGGATTTCAGACAAAGACCGGCGAAAGATCATGCAAGAGAATGCAATTGGCCTTTTTGGGTTAACGTCTGCCTGATGGGTAGGCTCCTTGAGTCCTGGGCTTGAAGATCACATGCTCGAAGAGAAGGGCAAAGAGGATGCCCACGACCAGGCCATTGCTGACGAGAGAGGCGATAGCGCCCGGAAGAAGTTGAAAAAATGGTTTGGGGATCATCGAGACAGTTGTCCCCAGAAGGAGGGGGAGACCCACCGTAAAATATTCCCTTCGTTCGATCTTACCTTTTCCGGACATGATGACGGTCAGGCCTGCCATGAGCTGGATCGAGAGGACCACGAAGAGAACGGCTGCCGTCACCGAGGGAGGAATCGCGTTCAGGATTGCCCATAACTTGGGGATGAACGCACTGCCTATCATGATCGCTCCGGCCATGGTGAGCGAGAAACGACTGGCTACCCGTGTTACCAATACAACGCCGGGGCTGATTGAGAAGCTTACCAGGCCTACCACTCCGAGAAAGGCAGCGACAAACCCTCCGGCACCGGTCATTCCAATGCCACGATGGATCCGGTCTTCCAGCCTTTCTTTTCCAACAATCTCGGAAATCCCCTGAATGCTTCCGACGGTATTGATCATGACCGCCAGATAGGTAAAGACCATCGCAAGGATGGGTGCCACAGAGAAACTTGGCCATCCTCCCCAGATAGGGGAGGGCAGGGCAAACCAGCTTGATTCCCTCACCACCGCCAACGAGATTTCCCCTTTCATCAGGAAAAGGATTAACCCCAAGAAGATCCCTGCCAGCATCGAAGTCGTCTGGAAAAAGCCCCGCAACCAGTAAGAGAAAAGGGAGACAAAAAAGATGATCAATAGAGAAGATCCAGCGATACTCAGCGCTCCATTAGGATGGGCTTTATCCATGCCAATGAGCAGGGGATAGACAAAGGGGAGAAGAGAGAGGGCCACCAGCATGAGGATGATCCCTACCACATTGGGAGTGAAAAAAGTGGAAAGCCTTTTAAATAATTTCAGTTTGTAGACAGAAATAAGGAAGAACCCGCCGAAAATCATTCCTCCCTCGATGGTGGAGAGGCCATAGGGGGCTAACACAGTAAAGCTCAGCAGAAGGGCAGAGGAAGGGCCCTCCAGGAGAGGATATTTATGTCCTTTCAGACTCTGAAGAAGGGTCATCAGGCCTGTGGCGATAAGCAACCGTTGAGAAAAGCTGATTTGAGCGGCAGGATCAAGTCCCAGGGCCGTTCCACAGAGGGCAGAAAAGACCACCACGTTCGGAATCGCAATGATGACCCATTGAAGGCCATAAATTAAATTCTTATGGATCGGCGGTCGTTCATTTAATGTAAAGAGAAAATTTTCCTGTTGCACCTGGTTTTTCCTGAAAGAAGGGATAGATTTTTCTATTTAGCTCCTTTATGTTTTTTAACTCCAGGCAACCTAGATATAATAGGCGCTGGCAAGATCTTTTCCAATGGTGATGAGTATCTCGTCTGTTCCGGGAATTCTTATACTGAGATTCCCTCCTCTTGCTGCGACCAATCCCCTGTCATAGGAGAGGCGTGAAAATTGAGCGAGTTCCCTTTTATAGCGGTCCATCTCGTTCCTTTCATCCTTCAATCATTCCAGATGAGAGCCTTGCCACCTCTTTGGCATGAAGTTTCAATAAAATCCATTCTCTTTTGGGACACGTGAGTCTGGCTAACTGACCTCTTTGGTTTTCTCTTTTTTCCGATAGATACTCCCTATGAAGGTGATGAGAACGATAATGAGCAGGGTGGTTCCAATCGGTCTGGACAGGATCTGCCCCATTGTCATCCCCTTAAAGATTTCCATTGACCTCCTAAAATTTGCATCCAACATATCCCCCAAGATCACCCCAAGAACCATCGGGGCGATCGGAAAACCCGCTTTACGCATGACGAATCCCAATAAGCCAAAACCAAACATCAGGTAGATATCAAACATGGCCATCTTCTGGGAAAAAGAGCCGACCACACATAACAGAGTGATGATTGGCAAAAGGACCTCTCTTGGCAGGGAAAAAAGTTTAACGCTCGGTTTGATGATCACGAAGGCAAGCAGATAATAGGCAAAGTTGGCAATGATCAAGATTCCGTAAATAAAATAGAGGAGTCCAGGATGGTTATGGTCGATCATGGGGCCAACAATAATCCCGTGGAGGCCCAGCGCAGCGATAAATGCTGCAGTCGGGGCGCTTCCGGGAATTCCGAGGACCAGGGAAGGGAGTAAAGCGCCGCCAATATTTGCATTATCCGCGACCTCGGCATAGATCACTCCTTCTACATCCCCTTCAGAAAATTTTCTCTTTGTTAGACGTTGCCCTATGCCATAAGAGACATAGGTGGCCACATTTGCCCCGGCGCCGGGGATGACCCCTGTGAGGAGCCCAATAATGGAGGAGGTGACGACGGCTTTCCAGTATTTGATGAATAATTTCAGGGAAGGCATGATCCTGCCAACCTTTGCCGGGATGGCATAGGGGGTTGGCTCAGAAAGGACAATAAAGATTTCCGTCAGGCCAAATAGACCTATTAAAACAGGGATATAGGGAATGCCGAGAAGGAGTTCTGGATTTCCAAAGGTGAATCGTTCATAACCGTAAATTTCTTCCCGGCCCACCAAAGCGATGAGCAGACCTAACCATCCAGCAATCCATCCTTTGATGGGCTTCTCCTCCGCCGTCAACGTCCCGCATATCGAGACCCCCCAGAGAAAAAGTAGGGAGACTTCCCAGGAGGAAAATTTCAAGGCGATGTCGAGGACGTAGGGAACGGCTAAGACTAAGAGCAAAATCCCGGCCCAATTGCCAATCATCGAACCTGTGACAGCCAGTCCCAGCGCTAAGCCTGCCTGTCCTTTTCTCGCAAGGGGATGTCCTGCCAACTGGGTCGGGACCTTATCGGGTGTCCCCGGGATATTGATCAAGATTGCAGAGATTGATCCGCCAAAAACGGACCCGGTAAAAGTGCCCAGCATAAAGGCAATGGCTACCTCCGACCCCATCCCATAAGTGAGTCCAACGAGTAGCGCCATCACGGCACTGGTGGAAAGAGCGGGCATGGCCCCCCACGCGATTCCGAATAATGTCCCGCCACAACAGATCAGGATCAATACCGGGTCAAACGCCGTGAGAAAAGAGAACATAAAAGTCTCCTTATACCTACCTCAACAGTTTGATCAATTCTTCAAAGAACGTTCCCCCTGGCAGAAAGACCACAAAGAGGCCCCGGAAGAGCACACTTGTCACAAAGGGCAACAGCAAGGAAATCAGGACAATCTTGAGCCAGCCCCCCTTTTTCCAGAAAATAGAGAATGTGGCGAAGAGATAGAGAAAACTGGCAAGCTCAAAGGGCATTCGATGCAGCAGGATAAAGATGTAGATGGCCGTGAGGAAGATGATGCCCAGGGACCTTCTGGTCTTCGTTTCGCCAATTAACCTGCCAAACGAGAACGCCCTGATCCGCATCATGAATTTCTTGTGCCCCTGCATTCTGATCGAGGTGATCAGAAGGCTCAGGCTCATGAAAAAGGTGGAGGTGCAGAGCAAGAGGGGAAGGAGGCCGGGCGCACTGCTCCAGCCGGAAAAACGTGGCATCTTCAGTGCCCAGAGAATAATGACGAGGCTGAATCCCATAAGGAAGATGCCGCTCAAAAAATCGGTGACAGCCATATTCTCTTCTTTTGGATCTGGCCGCTGTTGCGTGGGGTTTTCGGGATTCATTCGATTCCTCTCCCAGACGGATGAATCCTGCACGGCCTTGCATAGGCCGCGCAGGATAAGGGGTTACGTTATTTGCTCCGGATCCGAGGCTTGTAATCTTTCGATGGCCACCAGGCATCAAACTCTTCAGGTTTTGGGATTCCTATATCCGCAGGATTGATCTTCGCTCCTTCAATTTTACTGTTCCAGAAGAGCCAAGCGGTGACGCTCTCACGCAGAGCAGCCATTTTGTCGGCATCTTCGCCGAGCTTCAGGTCTTTAAAGAAGAATCTTTTTTCTAAGAAATCCTCGAATTCGGGTGAATTGACCGCGACGATGAAGGCCTGCTTGACCTTCTCCAGGATATCGGCGGGAGTCTCCCTTTTGATGCCCAGGGTATATTCTGACCCGAAGGGGGCGAACTTGCCCAATCCTGGAACGAAATTGGTAACCGGCCTCAACACCGTCCCGTCTTTGAGCCTGATGGGTTCATTCGTAAAGACGGCTAGGCTCCTTAATTTTCCAGCCCGAATGAACTCGATCTGCTCATGAAGCCCGCTGCCGGCCACATCGACCTCTCCCTGAAGGGCGGCCAGCGTTGCGGGTGCACCGCCTTTATAGGGAATCTGACGGAAGTTGATCTTGGTGGCACTCATCAAGAGCTCGTTTCCTTCATGCCATATCCCTCCCACTCCCGAGTGGGAAAGGGAAAATTTGCCGGGATTTTTCCGCGCTGCATCCAGAAAATCGGCAAAGGTTTTGAACGGGGAATCCGGTTTGACGGCCCAGGCCTGAATTCCGGTCGCACAGTTATAATACTGCCAGTCCTTCCAGGGATTGAGTTTTGTGTGGCCCATCACGCGGAGCGGTTTGCTGTACTGCGAGGCGCCCATCCACCAGTACCCATCCGACGGTTTCGAATTGACGAAATCCATTGCCATCGCGCCAATGGCCCCCTCTCGGTTGACCGCGTTGATGGTTGCGCCAAGGGGTTTTTCCATCAGCTTGGCGTAGAGGCGTGTCAGCATATCGGTTCCACCTCCGGCTGCATACTGGATGACCACTGTGATCGGTGCATCGGGCCATGCTGCGTAGCCCTGGGGTGCAGAAACAAAGGTCATCATGCCTAGAATCATCATGGATAAAACGGCTTTTTTAAAAAACTTCATAACGCACCTCCTTTGAATAATTTTTGTTACACCCACGGATCTTCTAAAAAAACGGTTCCTGCGGCCTCCTTGCTTGGGCAATTTCCATAGGTAAAGATAAGCTCTGCATTCTCGGTATTGCTCATGTTGAGTAAACCGTGAATCCCTCCAGCCGGTGAATAGACGATATGGTTCTCCGGGACAATATATTCTTTCTTCTCCTCGCCAATAAAAACTTTAATCGCTCCCTTTCTCACAAAAAAGGCTGCATCACAGTTGGCATGGTAATGGCGCTGATTGCGCCCTCCTGGGGGAATGATCGTTCTGCCCATAGTGATTGTCTTCGTTCCTGTGGTCGCTTGATCGACTCCCCAGGCAATAATGAGCGGTGGTTCATACTGGATGTCCTTGTCGATCTTCTCGGTGTTGATTATCTTTGCCTTGGTCTCAGCCATCTTAAATCCTCCTTTTAATAGTAATGTTATACTTAAGTGCACTCATCGATCACCCCAATTTTATTTATTCCATGGGGTTGTTTCCTTATACTTCCTATCCATCTCATCCAATATCGCTTTCGCCTTTTTCCAATCCTCCTCCACGCCAGGTTTCCAACTTCCATCATACCAACTATGGCCAGGAATTCGATTCTTAATGTTTAACCAAAGAAAATCCTCATCACATATCTCCTCATGCTCGGTATTGGCAGGCATGAGAAAAATATCTCCCGGCTCCATGGTAAACCACTCGCTCCCACACCGGATCCTCATTTTCCCCTTCAAGGCAATGAAAATCTGTTCTTCAGGATGGGAATGGGTCTTCGCCCCTGCATGCCCATCTCCCCGGTCCTCACGGTGCAAAATGCGTTGGAGTAATAGACTTTTACCCATGATGGTCTTCCCCTTAGACTGCGTTCGACTTGGAGTAATGAGCGTCTCTTCAAGTTGATCCCATTTGTAAAGCGGCATAGTTTATCCTCCTTAAAAATTTTTTAATTTTTTATTTTAATTTTTGCTTTGTATCAATACACTCTTTAAAACCGTAAGATCCATCATTATGGATTCAGTAAAACCTTGATTAATCGCTCTTCTCCGGCTGCCAACCGTTCAAAACAACTTTGAATCTCCTCCAAGCTCCGTTGTTCTGAAATAAGGGGACTGACATTCACCTTTTTTTGGGCCAGCAGTTGAATTCCCCTCCCCAAATCCAAGCTGGTGTAGGTAATCGATCCTTGCACCCTCTTTTCCTGCGTCATCAAGGTAAACATATCCAACGGAATGATTGGGTTATGAAAATGAGCAATGACAACGACCTGTCCACCTCTTCTGACCATTTCCAGAGCATGGGGAACAGCACTTTCTACTCCTGCTGCAATGAATATGGTGTCCAGCCTCATGTTGGCCACCAGTTCATTGAAACGGTGTGCCCCTCCACTTGTAGAAACATCGAAGACGTCTGTGGCCCCCAACTTTTTAGCGATCTCTATATTCAATGCCTTGACGTCTGTGATGTAAACCTCAGCTCCTGTTGTTTGGGCGACCAGAAGTGTAGAAAGGCCAATGCTTCCGGCTCCAAAAATGGCGACCCGATCACCTGCTTGAACTTTAGCAATCCTGACGGCATGAAGTCCAACACAAAGGGGATCTAACAAAGCGGCTTCGTCATCGCTAATGGAAGGAGGTAGACGGTGTACCAGATACTCATGGGAGACTATGAATTCTCCAAAAGCCCCAGGCCACTCCCTACTGCCAAGAACTATTTTCTCTTTGCAGAAGTTCTGGTTTCCATTAAGACAGTCTGGGCACTGACCACAGAAAGTATGGGGTTTCACAACGACTCGATCCCCGATTCTAAATTTTTTGACCTCTCTCCCGATCATAGAAACACTTCCCACCATTTCATGCCCGAGAATGACTGGGGGAATGCGGTATTTATGGGTTCCCCGGTAGGCCGTAATTTCTGACCCACAAATTCCGACCTTCTTTACCGTAATCAGTACATATTGATCCTTAAGTTCGGGATAAGGTCTGTCCTCAATCTCAAATCGGTAAGGTTTGGTCAGAACCGCAAATTTCAAGACGTTTTCATCCCTCTTTCAAGCGATTGGTTAATCTTATTTGAACGCTTCCTTTCCTTTCTCTTTTAATTGCTTTTCTGGACCAGGGGGAGCGTAAACGACAACATACCGAAGGGGCTCTTTTTCATCCACTTCAATTTTGTGTGGAACTGTGGCCGGTGCGAAGATCGCCATTTCGGGGCTGATTTCATAGACTTTGCCTTCCATGAACATCCTACCACGACCACTGAGTATGTACCAGGCATGCTCCACGGTATGAGAGTGTTCAGCGCCTTTCACACCAGCCTGCATCTCATTGACCAGTAAAGAGAAATGCTTTGCACCTGCGATATCCTCATCAATCAAGACATTGAACGTTCCCGCGCCTCCATGAAGTTCACCGGTAACACCTTCTTTCACTGAAACCACTCTTTTCTTCATCCATCATCCTCCTTTCAATTAACCCTATTGTTGATAAAGATTCGGTTGAATTAACTGGATACTATCATAAAAAGTCGGTTTCCAGCATTTTGGTGATCTCTTCCAAACGTCACCATTTGATTAATCCAGCAGATGACATTGATTTAAGAGTCGTCCCTTGATAGCCAAAGGTTGATGAATCTGAGCTCCAAATTTAATGCAACAACAGGGTTAATTCATATGTCATTTCCTTATCTCTATCGGGGTGTGTTGGGTTTTTTCAAGAACCATTGAATTGCCGGTTTCAGCATCAGCAGCCCTGCAGCCAACAATAATGTTGCTGAGATAGGCCGTTGAAAAAAGACCAAAAGGTCTCCCCCGGATGCGATAAGGGACTGTTGCAGGGTCCGCTCAAGCACGGGGCCCAAGATCATCGCCAAGATGAAGGGGGCGGCAGGAAAGCTGCCTTTTCGGAGTAAGTATCCAAATACTCCAAAGGCCACCATAATCCCTACATCGAAGACTGAGTTATTTACACTGTACGCTCCAATGACACAAACGACAACGACTAATACCGCCAGAAACCGATAGGGGGTTTTTAGCATATGGACCCACAAACCAATTAGGGGTAGGTTAAGTCCCAAGAGCATAATATTTCCAATACACATAGAGGCGATCACCCCCCAGAAGAGCTCTGGATGTTCTTGGAGCAAAAGCGGACCCGGTCGTATTCCATGGATCATTAAAGCCACGAAGATCATAGCGATTGAGGCATTACCTGGAATCCCAAGGGTCAGGAGAGGGATAAACGATGAGGTGGATGCTGCATTATTAGCCGATTCAGGCGCGGCCACTCCTTCGATAGCTCCATTACCGAAGCGCTCCGGGTGTTTAGATACGCGCTTCTCCACGGCATAAGAGGCAAAAGAACTGATGATGGCGCCACCGCCCGGAAGCACCCCAATAAAAAAACCAAGAAGAGAGCCCCGCAACACCGAGGCCCAGCACTGTCGCCAATCCTCAAGGGTAGGAAGTAATCCTTTTAGAGCCGTTTTGAAAATATCCCGGACCTCTGGAGTCTCTAAATTGGATAGTATCTCCGCAATACCAAAGAGGCCCATGACCACCACTACAAAGTCAAAACCGTCCGTAAGTTTTGACAAACCGAACGTGAATCGCTGTACTCCTAATACCGGATCGATGCCCACAGTTCCCAGCAGAAGGCCTAGAACACCAATCATAAGTCCTTTCAGCACCGATTCTTCAGACAAATACACAGCCATCATTAACCCAAGAATGACCAGCGAGAAATATTCTGGAGGACCGAACTTGAGGGCAAATGCAGCCAGTGATGGGGCTACGATCGACACCCCAAAAATGCTAAGGGTCCCAGCGATGAAGGAACCAATAGCCGAAATGCCTAAGGCGGGGCCAGCCCTTCCTTGCCGAGCCATCTTATATCCATCCAAACACGTCACCACGGAAGCCGCTTCTCCAGGGATGTTAAGGAGAATTGAAGTAGTAGATCCGCCATACATGGCTCCATAGAAAATCCCGGCTAACATAATTACGGCTGAAACAGGCTCAATCTTGAAAGTCACTGGCAAGAGCAGCGCGATCGTGGCCGGGGGTCCGAGTCCTGGTAATACGCCGATTGCCGTCCCCAGAATTACCCCCACGGCACAATAAAAAAGGTTCCAAGGCGTAAGGGCTATGGCGAACCCGCTACCAAGGTTTCCCAAAAAGTCCATGCGTACCTCCTACCAGAACCTTGCCAGTATTCCACTGGGCAACGGCACGCCCAATAATCGATCAAATAGGATATAGCTACTAATCGCGAGAATAAGGCTAGTCACTGTGAGCACCCATAAAGACTTCGTTTGCAAGACGCGAAGGACGATTGCCGAAAGCATTGTTATAGTAATGAGATATCCTACGCTGTCAAGAGTTGCTACATAGGCAATCAACCCCAAGATTACAGTGGCTGGGCCCCACAGTTTGCCAAGAGCCTGAGGCTCTCCGCGACCTCTATGCCAAGCCTGAAAAAGGAGTATCCCGGAAAGAAGGACAAGGACAATTCCTCCCAGGAACGGGAAAAAGCCAGGTTGAGGTTCTGTAGGTTTGCCCACTCGCAATCCGATTGCGCCAATCATAAACCCAATCCCAACGCATATAAAAAAAATGCTCGCAAATATGTCTCCAATCTTTCGCATGCCGTCTTCCTCGGCGGATGGCTATTTCTTAAAAATCTTGCCGAGTTCCTTGTAATCTTCGTATTCCTTGCGCCAGACCTTTGCAAATTCATCAGGACCCAGAAAATGGATATCATCGCCAAAACGTTTGATCATAGGTACGACCGATTTGTCTTCGGTCATTTTCTTGAAGGCTCCTGCTAATTTATCGATGATTGGTCGGGGGGTGCCCTTAGGAGCCAGAACCCCACGCCACATAAGGAAGACAACATTCACACCCTCCTCCATTGCTGTAGGTACGTTGGGAAGATCTGGATCGTGTTTGTTATCCAGGACAGCCAATGGACGAAGTTTTCCTGCTTTGATGTGGGGAAGAAGGGCGGCAGTGAAGCCACCGGAGACATCAACGTGGCCACCCAGAATAGCCATCAAAGCTGGTCCGCCCCCATCGTATGGGACGACCTTAGTTGTAATGCCAGTTTCCTTCATGATCATCTTCCACGGCATGTCGACAGCCCCCCAGGGGCCTGTGTTTCCGAAGATCAGTTTTCCGGGGTTGACCTTAGCCCACTCCAACATCTCTTTGAAGGTTTTATATGGTACATCAGGTTTGGCAACAATTATTGTGGGGCTGTAGTTGATCCGGCAAACTGCCACTAAGTCATCTGGGCCTTTTGATCTTCCCTCGATCGCCGGAAGAATGGTGCACCATCCGGGACCGCCAAATAACAGTGTATAGCCATCAGGCGAAGCTTTGGAGACCAATTCAGTGCCGATGGCGCCTCCCCCGCCTGGCTTTAGTTGAATAATGATAGGCTGTCCCAGATAATCGACTGCTACGCTGGTTACTGCACGTGCTGTCAAGTCATGAGAACCTCCAGGCCCCACCGGGATCAAGAGGGTCACTGGTTTAGTCGGATAATCCTGAGCCTGGACAATCGGAGAGCCAAAAAATAAAAGCATCAGCAAAACAACACCAACCAATCCTTCTTTTCGTAATTGCCTGAACATATTCTCTTCCTCCTTTCATTAAATTCGGATCAGACTCGATCCTTACTTCCCAATACCTGAATATCATTCGATTTCATTTCATTATAAAGTGGAATTTTTTCACCTCCTTCTACCCCTTGAGAAATCCCTGCCAGCGAGGTTGAGTCAAGACCTCAGGGTTCACCATACCTTCTGGCCTCTTCCCATGGAGAACATCGATGATGGCCTTGGTTGCTTCCATAGCCAGCCTTATGACACATTCCCGGGTCAGGGCAGCCGTGTGAGGCGTAAGAATCACATTGTCCAACTCCTTTAGAGGGTTGTCTTTCTCCAGTGGTTCTTGAGCAAATACATCCAGACCAGCTCCAGCGATTCTTTTTCCTCTGAGGTACTGAATCAGTGCTTCCTCATCCAGCACCCCTCCTCGCGACGTATTGATTAAGAAAGCATCGGCCTTCATCCATCCGAATTCCCGAGCACCGATCAGTTTTTGGGTGCCAGGCAAAAGTGGGATATGTATTGAAATGACATCCGATTCGCGAAATAGCCTTTCCATATCACAAAATTCAACCCAACCTTGAAATACAGCCTTTGCCTCTGATGTTAAATAAGGATCATGTCCGAGGATACTCATGCCGAATGCCTGGTAACAGATTCGGGCAAGGTCAGAGCCGATCCTTCCAAGGCCTATGACACCTAAGGTCTTTCCCCTCAGGTCACGTGGAAGATTTTTGAAACGGATGTCGAAATGATCCTTGCGAACCTCCCGGTCCATGAGTGGAAGATGTTTCGCAAGTGCGAAGATTAAGGCTAAGGCATGCTCGATTACTGAATTGGTATTGGCCCCAGGGATACAAGTGACGAGTATTCCCATCTCCGTAGCTGCGGGCACATCCACATTATCTACACCTGCACCTGTTCGGGAGATGACCCAGAGATCGTCTCCATGGTTCATCAATTCCCTACTGAAAATGATCCCTGTTCTCAAGATCACTGCCTGAACCCCTTTCAATAAAGGAGCTATAGTCTCGGGCCTTCTGTCCGGAGCAAGCACGATTTCAAAATTTGTAGCCTCAAGGAGAGAGATGGCTTCTTTTTCAATGGGTTGTGGAAGTAATACCCTTTTAATGGAAACCAAGATTTACTCCTATGCTGGTATGTTCCTCCGGATTCATTTTCCAAAGGAGCGACTATCGAAGATACCTTCCGCCATTCACATCGATCGTGATCCCCGTAATATAACTTGAGTCCTCAGAAGCCAGGAAGACAACCACCGAGGCTACTTCTTCAGGAGTTCCCAGCCGGCCCAGTGGAATGGCGGAAAGAACCTTTTTCTTCTCTTCCTCACTCTTTCCGTCCCAGAGCGATTGTATTCTTTCTCCGGTCATGGTCACCGTGGGAGCGACGGCATTGACCCTTATCCCAGATTTTCCCCAATCATAGGCAAGCTGACGGGTCAATCCCTCTACTCCAGCTTTGGCCGCCGTATATTGTACCCCTGCAAGGGAGGCTCTCCAGTGGCCTGCAAGGGCGGAAATATTAACGATGACTCCACCTCCTTGTTTTACCATTTCAGGAATCACAGTCTGGCAGCATAAAAAACCCCCTTTCAGGTTCACATCAACGACAAGATTCCAGTCCTTCTCCTGAATCTCATCAAGGACATAAGGGGTATTGAGGGCTCCTCCGGCATTATTGACCAGGATGTCGACGCTTCCCCACAGCGTTTTTACCTCTTTGACCAGATCGTTGATCTCGGTCTTTTTTGTCACGTCCACTCTCCTGCCGATGACCCTGTCATGCTTACCATCCAGTTGCTGGGCGGCCTCAGCGACGCCCTTTTCGTCAATATCAATGATCGCCACTCTTGCTCCCTCTTGAAACAATGCTTGGGCAATGGCAAACCCCATGCCCCGGGCACCTCCGGTCACAATGGCATTTTTGTTTAAAAGACGTTGACACATCTCTTTCTCCTTTGTAAAGGCTATGGGATTTTCTTCTCTTTCATCATGGATATGAATGCGTCGGCCACCGGGTCGATAAATTCGGGATCGTTGATGTGGGCATCCAATTCAGTCACAGGGATGGAGGCGTTCAAGTCTGCTTTTAGTGAATCGATAAATGCTTGATTCCCCTCAGGCTCCCAGTGGGGCAAATTTTTTCTATCCGGGTAAGAAAAACCCTTGAGGGGAATAAATACCTGAGTGGGTCCCTTTGAACGATTGAGCTTTTGAGCCGTCAGTTTTGCAACGCTGGAGAGCTCGTCCGGACTCAGTCGGACAAGAGTCATATTTGGGTTGTGGACGATATATTTTCGAGATTTTAATTCATTTGAAAGGCTATTCAATGGACCCCAGACCGCATAGTTGATGCTTCCTGGAGCCACAATTTGTGGGATGCCTGCCTCTCCTGCGGCTTCGAGACGATCCCCCCGAATTGCCCCATGAAGCCCTCCCACAAAACCATCTCCGATTTCGTGGAGATTAAGATCCATCACTCCCCGGAAAGCGCCTTCCCGGATCATATCCTCCATGGCAATTCCTCCGGTCCCATTCTGATGGAAGGCGACTACTTCAAACCCTTTCCGTTCCAGAATCTTTTTGCAATATAAAGCCCCTGGTGTCGTGGTGCCCAGCATTGACATGGCAACCGGAATCCCTCCTGGTTTGATCCGGCTTTTTCTAAGTCCTGCTATCATTCCGCAGATAGCCCCTGCTGCATTTTCCAGGATTTGTTTGGTCAGAAAATTTAACCCCTGCATATCGGCAACCGAATGCATCAGGGTAATGTCTTTTGTCCCGACATAGGGTCCAAATGTGGCCCGGCCTGAAGCCACCGTAGAAACCATGAGTCGGGGGACGCCTATGGGAAGGGAGCGCATGGCAGCACAACCGATGTCCGTTCCCTGACCTCCTCCAATGCCGATGACCCCCTGGAACCGGCCCTGGATATAAAGCTCCCTACAAATAATTTCCGCCCCCCGGATCATGTTCAAAATACATTTCCCCTTGTCCCTTGTGGCTACGATTTCCTGAAGCGGACTCCCGCCGCGAAGAGCGACCTGTTGTTGATCGATATCGACCGGAGTATGAGGAGGGCCAAGAATTCCTGCATCCATGGTTAAGACACCAACTCCTCGGGCCTCCATTCTTTTTTTAAGGTAGACGGCCTCTTCTTCCTTGGTGTCAAAGGTTGCAATGAGGAGAACTGTCTTTTTCATGAACCCTTTTATCCCTTTGGCTCAAGCTTCCACACGGATGAGGACATCCGCTGGTCCCGGGAAGGGAGTCTCGCCCTCTTTTATCTCTAAAACATTCGGCGCCGGCAATACCGCTGCCTTCATTCTTTGGGGGATGTTCAATAGGACCCCTCCTAAGGTTCGGGTTAAGGCTGAGGTTCAGGTTGAGGTTGAATAATTTCTTAACCTTAACCTAATTATTTTAAGCTCGCTTATTTAGCTCCCGATGGGTGGCTTTAATACTCAATTTCTTCACTTCCTTCAGGAAGGCAGTTAGATGATTGGCATGGTTTTTTAAATTGGTAACCTTCATATCATTCTTTGAGAAAACCAGATGCTATTAATTCTTCGCGCAACTTTCTTTTTTCATCCGGGGCTAATGGAAGCAGGGGAGCCCTCGGCGGGCCGCCGTAGAATCCTGCCAGGTCCATGGCTGCCTTGACTCCTGAGACACCGAACTTCCCTGAAACCTTTTGATTCAAAGACATCAATTGATACTGTGCCTGTTTTGCTTCTTCCAATTTTCCGGCTCTCCACAAATCATAAACCTTGCAACAGGGTTCCGGAGCAAAATTAGCAATGGAGAGCACACCCCCTACGCCGCCCATGAACAGGGCCTCCAGGAAAAAAGTTGCCGATCCGGCTAACAGGTTGAAGTCGGACCCTGCCGCCAATAGGTAAGAGGCGAAATTTCCCTTCGAACTGTCTTTCATCCCGACGACATTCGGATGCTTCGATATCTCGCCAATCAAACCGGTACTGAAGGTCAAAACAGCCACCTCTGGATTGTTATACAGGAGTACCGGAATAGGGGATGCATCGGAGATCAACCGAAAATGTTTCAGCAGGACCTGGTCGGTCATCTTTTTTGGAAAAAAGGAAGGAACAATCAAGCTTGCAAAATCGGCTCCCATGGAAGCGGCTTCTTTGGAGGCGATGATTGATTCATGCGTTGATTCCCGGCCCGTACCTGCCATCACCACCTTATCCATCGCGGACACCTTTATGACCGTTTCCATGACCTTCCTCTTTTCTGCCTCTGATAAACTCTTAAATTCTCCATTGGTCCCGAGGACAAGATAACCTCGAAGCCCGCTCCCATTGAGTTTCTGGATATTGGCAGCCAGTTCCTCGATGAGGAGATTGCCTTCTTCATCAAATGGGGTAGTAATGGGAGCAAAAACGCCCGAAAGCCTTTCCCGGTGTGAGGCTGCTTTCTGTGACATCAATTCATCCTCCTTATGATTCAAAATGCTCAAATCATTTTCTTTCAGCAATGAGATTTTTTAAGACTCCCTCCTGTTTTGATCTTTCAAACTTCAATGATGATCATAGGTTCTCTGACAAGCAAACTAACAAGAAATAGTATGTTTGTCAATGGAAAGGGCACGGCGCAAAACGAAGCCCCGTTGCCTTTCAGAGAGAGTTTCCTTCCCGATCCTTCGCCAACGGGGAGGGTCATAAAAGAGGGAATGAATGGGTCCTGGGTTGGGTTTGGTGAGTTACATCTTCTTTCGGTAACCGGCGATAACCGGAAGAAAAATTTCTGGCTAAGGATTCAGATTTTTATCATGTCTTCATAAAAAGAGACGATATCGGCATTATCCCATTCACCTCTTCCTTTTGCGACTTCTGCCGTAAGTGCCTGTCCATGGAGGCTGCTAAGGAGGAGAGGAAAGTCCAGCCTTTCTCCCAGATCGAGGATCAGACGAACGTCTTTCAGGTGGAATCCGAGCTTGCCTTCGGGTGGCAAAAAATCCTTCTCAACCATTCTTAAGCCTTTCATATCCATGGCCTTTGAATAGGCCGCTGATTTTTTGAGTACCTCCAGGATTCTGTGCTGGTCCATCCCAGCCCTTTTTGCCAGGGAAAGACCCTCGGCCAGGACCATCCGATTGAGCCCGAGGACCAGATTCACGATCAATTTCGTTAAGGCCCCTGAGCCCTGTTTTCCCATAAACAGAGTTTCTTTCCCCAGAGAGGCAAAAATTTCTTCACAATCCTTAATAATCTCCTCCTTTCCTCCCACCATGAAAGTCACTTCTTTTTCCGCGCACATTTTACTCGTTCCACTTATCGTCGCATCGATCATCTCCATCCCTTTTTCTTCCAGCCGGCCTGCAAGCTCTTCTGACATGATAGGGTCTGCGGTCGTCGTATCAATTAAAATCAGTCCTTTCCTGCCGGTCTCAAACAATTTTAAAGAATTTTCCACAACCTCCTTCACCGCATGGGAGTTTGGAAGAGAGGTGATGACTACGTCGACCTGTTCCGGCATCTGTTCAGGTGAGTCAACCTTTTGCCCACCCTCTTTCACAAGGGCATCGACTTTTCTTTTATCAAGGTCATATCCAACCAGAGGGAATCCGGCGGAAATGAGATTCTTAGCCATCCCGCTTCCCATCAGTCCCAGGCCCACGAACCCAATTTTTTTCTTTCGCATCATTTTTCTCCGACCTTCTCTGTTTGCCTGACAACGTAACAGAGTCCTCAAATGCAGTCAATGATAAAAGCAGTCAATATGTAACCCATTAGAAAGCTTTGGAAATCCACCCGTCCTCTCTGGATTAAAGTCGACAAAACCAATTTTTTTCACACCTTCTGAAGGTTTATGTTGATATTCAGGGCTTAAGGAGAATGTCCCCTGAAACTGAGGGATTTTTTGGGAGGAATATAGTATAAATTAAAGAGTTTCGGTGCAACTACACCGGAGGTCGAACCATGAAGACGAATTTATTAGAAGAGGCCCTCCTGCCTTATGAATTGCAGTTGCAGGCTCAGGAGAGGTTGAGAAAATCCCTCGGAGTTAAAGAGGTGGCCCGGCCTACTTACGAAAAGTATATCACAGGGCCCATTGAACGTTTCGATCGAAGGAAGAATGCCTTCATGACGCTTATGCCTGATAACCCTTTTGGAGAGGAGTTTCGGGAAAAGTTCAAGGCTCGGACCGGATATGAAGATTGGAAGATCCCGCCTTCCTACAGTCAACTTGAACTGGAAGATCGTATCGGCATGAGCCTGGCAACAGCCACGCGCCGACCTTGCTTCGAGTACCATCCAGTCCCTCTTCCAGTGACGCCACCCGAGGGGCAAACAGAAGTGAAGGACAGGGCGTGGATGTCACGCCTGATCAAGAAGGTCGGTCTCTTTTTGGGAGCGGATATGGTCCGAATCACAAAGGTTGATCAGCGTTGGGTCTACCAGGGCATCGAGATCCCACATTCCCATGCCATTATGATTGTCGTGTCCCATGCCCGCAGCCTCAATCATACAGCGCCCTCCTATTTTTCATGGGCATCGACCGCAGACGCTTATGCCCGGCTCAAGTTCATCACGACCCAGCTCACCGATTTCATTTGCGGTCTTGGGTACGACGCCATGTATCGCGAGACTCTGGGACACAATACGGAAATGCTGATCGTTCCGATGGCGATCGATGCAGGGGTTGGGGAATTCGCCCGCAACGGCCGGGTTCTTTCTCCCGAATATGGGACGAACATGCGAATGAAAGCTGTGACGACAGACCTTCCCCTTGAGGCCGACAAGCCCATCTCTTTTGGAACTCATGAATTTTGCATGGCCTGTGAGAACTGCGCGATCTATTGTCCGCCTCAGGCAATCCCGTTCGGTCCTCCTCAAGATCCCCCCCTGCTATCCATTACAATCGAGGATACCGGAAATGGTATACCGATGCGCAGAAATGTCTCCTTTTCTGGGCGGCTAACAAGAATAAGTGGCTGAGTTGCGGTGGCCGGTGCATTGCTGTATGTCCCTGGAACAAAGAGATCAGCCCGCTTCACAATGGTGTTCGCTGGATGGCGGTCCATGCTCCTTACGCCCTCAAAAAAGTACTGGCCTGGACCGATCGTAAATATTATGCTCGTAAAAGGCGTATCATCAGGAATAAAGAAAATCTTTCTTTCTGAAAGGTAGGACCTATTTTTAGACCGGGGAGGCAGAGGGATTGAAGAATGTCAGATATCTCTTCCCTTTCGTAAAACCTCCTCTTTCCTTCCCTGGCTCACCACTTTTCCCTTCATAAGCCGCAACACATGAGTCATACAGCTTAAAATCTCTTCTTTGTGATTGGTTACGTAAAGAAGATGGGTTGGTGTTTTTCCGATTGTTTCTATAATTTTCAATATTCTCCTGCGATTGGGAATGTCCAGGCCATGACAGGGTTCATCCAGAATCAACAGGGCAGGGGACTTCACCATCGCCCTGGCAATCAAGATCATCCGTTTTTGTCCATAGGACAGGTAATGATAAAGTTGTTCGGAAATATCCCCGATTTGGAGGAGTTCGATCCATTTATCTACGATGGCTTTTTCTTTGGAATTAGGATATTGATACAGTCCGATGGAATCATAAAACCCTGAAGCCAGGACGTCATAGGCGCTCATTTTTTTACGATACTGAACCTGCAACTCAGCAGAGACCGCTCCGATCCGTTTCTTGATCTCCCAGAGGGTTTCTCCGGTCCCTTTCCGTTTGCCAAAAAGGGTGATCTGATTCGCATATCCCTGGAGGTTTTCGCCAAGGATCAACCTCAAGATCGTTGATTTCCCTGAACCATTGGGTCCGAGGATCGCCCAATTCTCTCCGCGTCTCATGACCCAGTTCAATTGATCGAGAACAATGCGACCATCATATTGAACCGTTGTATCCTTCATTTCAATCAAGATCTCCGGGACATCGTGATGGGTTTCCTTACACACGAGATCCGTGTTGATGGACTCGCTTTCCCCGATCCTATAAGTAACCTGATATCTTCCATTGCTTTTCTCCAGATGGAGCTGGCATCCGTACAGTTGGCTAATCTTCTCGGAAGTCAGCACCTCTTCTTTGGCGCCCTGCATAAACAGTTGACCGTCTTTGACGAACAGCACATGGGTGATATTGGGCACGATTTCCTCTAATCGATGGACCACGAGGATTACCCGGACAGGGGCTGTCATCAGGCCATTGATCGATTCCGCCAAAGATTGACGAGAGGCTTCGTCCAGGCCGTCGAAGGGTTCATCGAGAATCAGCAGCTTCGGAGATTTGACCAGGGCCCTGGCGATCAGTGTTTTGCGCATCTCTCCCGTGGACAGAGAAGTGATGGGTTGAGGGAGGAGAGATTGAATGCCCAGAAGGTTTGCGACCTCGGCGCCTCTTTTTTCATCCGCTGATGTCAGCGAACGATTTGCGAGAATTCCCGAGAAGATGACGTCCCGGGCGGTCGTCACTTCATCGGTCTTGCTGGCAAAGGCCCGGAGGTCCTCCTGCATCTCCTCATGCTCCATGAGACTCTGATGCATTTCAAATGAAACATAACCGATAACATCCCGTTGGGGGACCCCATGAACCTCTGTTTTGGATTCGTCAAAGTTGAAGAAGATGCGTCCGCTTCGAAGGGGCACTCCTCCCCAAAGGGAACGGACAAAGGTCGATTTGCCTGATCCATTCGGGCCCAGGATCGCCCAGTGCTCGTCCGTATGAATCTGCCACGAGCTATTATGGAGGATCAACCTGTCGTGTAAGCGAAGGGTTACATTCTCAACGGTGACGAAGGGCCGTTTTTCCGACATGAATAAACCTGAAGTTTCTCAATCACTTTTTACTCCGTTAGAAATAATGCCCCGCTGCTCCCTCCGGGCCAGCGGCTGCAGCGGGGTTAAATTTCAGATTAATTCCGGCGGGGTTTAATGCCCCGCTGGAATTTCTAACGGGGTTTACGGGAGCTGCACGAAAAGGGGAAAAGTGAGATGTTTTAGGATTAGGCTTCTCTTTTCCAGTTTTCTGGACGAAGTTCTCTGACTTTTTTGCCGGCCTCCCACATCTCCGAATTGCCCATCTCGGCAAGCTCGGCGTTCAGTTTTTCTCGATAGTCAGGCTGGCTGTTTTTCTCCAGGACGATCTTGGCTTCTGTTCCGTTTTCAACGTTTTTATAGAGCTCGGCAAATAGAGGTTCAACGGCCGTCCGGAACCTTCCCTTCCAATCTAAGGCGCCCCGCTGGGCGGTTGTGCTGCAGTTGGCGTAGAGCCAGTCCATCCCTTTTTCCGCAGCCAACTTGATCAGGCTCTGCGTGAACTCCTCGACGGTCTCATTGAACGCCTCGCTGGGGCTGTGACCGTGTTTTCTGAGCTCATTGTATTGTGCCTCCATGATGCCTGCAATCGCTCCCATCAATACGCCCCGTTCTCCGACTAAATCACTGTAAACCTCCATCCGGAAGGTCGTTTCGAAGAGATAACCTGATCCCATGGCAATACCCAGGGCGAAGGTCTTTGCTTCGGCTTTTCCGGTATAATCCTGGTAGATGGCAAAGCTGCTATTAATACCGCTTCCCTCCAGGAAGTTGCGACGAACGGAAAGGCCGGAGCCTTTGGGCGCCACCATAACAACGTCGATGTTTTTTGGGGGGACCACTCCGGTCAAATGCTGATAAGTGATCGAAAAGCCATGAGAAAAGAAAAGGGTTTTTCCCTCGGTGAGATGGGGCTTCAACGTCGGCCAAAATTCTTTTTGACCCGCATCCGAAAGGAGATACTCGATAACCGTTCCTTTTTTAGAGGCTTCCTCTAATGAAAACAATGTTACCCCAGGGACCCAGCCGTCTTTTAACGCCTTGTCCCAGGAAGATGTCTTTTCGCGCTGACCGACGATGACACGGAATCCATTGTCCCGCATATTAAGGCTCTGCCCTGGCCCCTGCACACCATAACCGAGTACGGCAATGGTTTCGTTTCTAAGAACTTCCTGCGCTTTTGAAAGAGAGAACTCCTCACGGGTAATCACCCTTTCTTTAGCCCCGCCAAAATTGATCATGGCCATAACGGCTCCTCCTTGGATGACGAAAATATTTCGTAAACCCCGTTAGAAATTCCAGCGGGGCATTAAACCCCGCCCTGCCTGCCGG
>JASEIE010000099.1 GCA_030024065.1 Thermodesulfobacteriota bacterium | reverse complement strand
AGACTGGCCGCATAAAATACGTAACCGAACTTACGAACCAGTGTACTAAGTGACTCATTGACTTTGCGAAATCATAAAAGATTGATAAGGTTTCCGAAATGAGCAAACAACTCCAATTCAAGGGCGCTTCCGAGATGCCCATGATCTCCATTTCAATGGGGCATATGGACTGGAATAAGACAGGGGCCTGGAGGACCCAGCGTCCCTCCTATGAAGATAAGACCCCCCCCTGCAGTGCTGCCTGCCCGGCAGGAAATGATATCGTCTCTTTTATACAGAAGATCGCCCAGGAAGATTTTGAAGGGGCGTGGCATGTGATCAAAGAGGAGAACCCTTTTCCTGGGGTCTGCGGTAGAGTCTGTTTCCATCCCTGTGAGCCGAGGTGCAATCGAGGGTCACTTGATGAACCGATTGCGATTCATGCCCTCGAAAGGTTTGTCTCGGACTTTGCTTCCCATCTTAACCGGAAGGGAAAAAAGGGTCCAGAGAGGAGAAAGGAAAAGGTCGCCATTATCGGATCCGGACCCGCGGGGATGAGCTGTGCTTATCATCTGACAAGGCTCCATTATAATGTCACGGTCTTTGAATCTTTTTCCCTCGCAGGCGGCATGATGAGAATGGGAATTCCCTCCTATCGTTTGCCCAGGGATGTCCTGGAGCGGGAACTTTCAGACATCGAAACCTTAGGGGTGACGATACGGACAGACATCCCCTTGGGTGAAGAGTTAAGATTGGAGGACCTGAAGGATTATCAGGCCATCTTCATCGCCACAGGAGCTCATCGCAGCCGAAGTCTCAATGTCCCGGGAGAGAAGAGCAGGAATGTCTTGAGGGGTCTTGACCTTCTCAAGAGGATCAATCTGAATGAAAAAGTGAAGATGGGGGAAAGGGTTGCGGTGGTCGGCGGAGGGAATACGGCCATCGATGTGGCCCGATCAATGATCCGGCTTGGAAAGAAGGCAACGATTCTCTACCGTCGTTCAAAGGAGGAGATGCCTGCTTTTGAGGATGAGGTCGTCGAAGCCATTGAAGAGGGTGTTGAGATAAGATATCTGGTCAACCCCATTCATCTGGGACAGAAAGATCGCCTCAAAGGGCTGGAGTGTCTCCGGATGGAGCTGGGCGAGAAGGATGCGAGCGGTCGGAGAAGGCCTGTTCCCATTCCCAATTCCAATTTTTATATCGAGGCGGATAGCGTGATCGTTGCAGCAGGAGAGGAGACAGAGGTCTCCTTCCTTTTAGAAGGATTGGAGAGGAGAGAAGGGATCGTCCTCACACAAAGGGATGGAAGCACAGGAATCAAGGGAATCTTTGCCGGAGGAGATCTCACCTCAAACCAGCGGACCGTGGCCCATGCCATTGGTTCGGGGAAAAAGGCTGCCATAGCGATCGATTCCTACTTAAAGGGAGAAGAGACCGAAGAGGTGATCCGAAAAATTCTCATAGGAGACGGACCATCCATTTCGATCTTAAGATATCTCCATCCCGGAGAAAGGCCGGTGGATCCCCATGTAGTCGCCTTTGAAGAGTTGAATATGGATTACTTCGAACCTTCAAAAAGAGCAAAGGAATCGAAACGCCTCATTCGAGAAAGGATCAGAGGTTTTGAGGAGGTGACCTCCGGCCTCTCCGGAAGCGTTGCCCTGGAGGAAGCGAAGCGGTGTTTCATCTGCGGGACCTGCAACGAGTGTGAGAACTGTTATGTCTTCTGCCCCGATGCCTCCATCTTAAAAACAGGGGGGATCCTCTCCCATCAGGTCGATTACGATTTCTGTAAAGGCTGTGGCATCTGTTTTACAGAATGTCCCCGGGGGGTCATCTCCCTGAAAGAGGAGGCGAGATGAAGAGGGTCATCACAGGAAATCAGGCTGTGGCCTATGGGGTCATTTTGAGCCGTGTGGATGTGGTCTCCGCCTACCCCATCACTCCGCAGACAACGATTGTGGAGGAACTTTCAGAGCTCATTGCAAGCGGCCGCCTGAAGACGAGATTCTTAAAAGTGGAGTCAGAACATTCCGCCATGGCTGCCCTCATCGGAGCCTCCACAGGGGGAGTCAGGACTTTCACGGCCACCTCTTCGCACGGATTGGCCTATATGCATGAGATGCTCCACTGGGCCTCCGGAGCGAGGCTTCCCATTGTCATGGTCAATGTCAATCGAGCCATCGGCCCGCCGTGGAACATATGGAACGATCAGAGCGACTCTGTCTCCCAGAGGGATACGGGATGGATTCAACTCTACTGCGAAAATAACCAGGAAGTGCTCGACACCATTCTTCAGGCTTATCGGATTGGGGAATCGGTGAGGCTTCCGGTGATGGTTGTCCTCGATGCCTTTGTTCTCTCCCATACCTCCGAACCTGTCGAAATCCCCAATATGCAAAAGGTGGAAGAGTTTTTGCCTCCGTACTGTCCGGACTATCCGATCGACACTCAGGAACCAAGGGCCTTTTCAGTCATCACGACCCCCGAATATTTTATGGAGTTTCGATACAAGATGCAAAAGGCAATGGATGAGGTTCCGGGTATCGCAAAAAAGGTGGATGATGAATTCAGATCCCGATTTGGCCGGGGCTATGGCGCCATTGAGAGATACGGCAAGGAAGACGCAGAGCTGATATTGATGACCTCTGGAACTGTGACCAGCACCTCAAGGACCGTCATCCGGAAACTGAATGAGATGGGAGTGAGCGTTGCCGGAATAAAGATCAAACGATTTCGGCCCTTCCCCTCCGAAGAGATCTACAGCGCGATCCGAGGGGCAAAGAAGCTAACTGTCATCGACAGAAACCTTTCTGCGGGAGTGGGAGGCGTCTTCGCCCAGGAATTGAGAGCCTCCCTTTACTCCGGAGAGCAAAGACCTCCGGTCTTCGGATTTATATCGGGATTGGGTGGAAGGGATATCACCCCGGCTCTCATCGAAGAGGCCATTCAATATACATTGGAACACTCCCGGCCCGAAGAGGAGGTCTTATGGTTGGGACTCAAGAAGTAAAGATCAATGTAAAATTGTCAATTAGCAATTTCCAATGATCATTTTTAATTGAAACGTTAAACCGTTACGAGGGCTGAATGAAGAGAGAGATACCTTCTGTGGAGAACCTGGGACAAGGGCATCTTGCCTGTGCAGGATGCGGGGCAGCGGTTGCCATGAGGCTCACCCTGAAAGCCCTTGGAGAGAAGACCGTCATGGTCTTTCCCGCCTCCTGCTGGTCCATCGCCCCGGGATTCTGGCCTTACTCCAGCTACCGGATCACGGCTGTCCATGCTGGTTTTGTCACCGCTGGAGCCACTGCCTCAGGGGTCAGGGCAGCTCTCGATATACAGGGCGACCGTGAGACACTGGTGGCGGTCTGGGCCGGAGATGGCGGGACCTTTGATATCGGTCTTCAAGCCCTCTCCGGTGCGGCGGAGAGGAATGAGGATTTCATCTACATCTGCAATGACAACGAAGGATACATGAATACAGGCACACAGCGGAGCTCAGCCACACCGCTTCTCGCCTGGACCACGACCACTCCGGTCATGCAACCCAAGGAGCATCCCAAGAAGGATATCATGGCCATCATGGCCGATCATCAGATCCCTTATGCGGCAACCGCGACGATTGCCTATCCGGAAGACCTCTTGCGAAAGCTGGAGAAGGCGAAAAAGATCCGGGGGACCCGCTTCATTCACCTCTTCACTCCCTGCCCCCCGGGCTGGAAGATGCCCGCAGAACTGAGCGTCAAAATTTCGAGGCTTGCCATTCGATCGAGGGTCTTTCCCCTTTACGAGATTGAGCATGGAAGATCCTATACCCTCCAGGAGGAGTCCCGTGTTGTTCCGGTCAAAGAGTATTTAAAGCTTCAGGGCCGTTTCAGCCATCTCACCGAGATGGAGATTGAGGAAACCCAAAAGAGGGTGGACGAGGCCTGGGAACACCTCCTGAGAAGAGCCCGCTGTTTTATTTAAATATCTTAAGTACGTCCCCATCGCTACCTAACAGGCCATTGATACCGGTCTAGGTCTCGCACAGGGGGATTGCGACACAGTCCTTTGGCGGGAGGGGAGGGAGGGAGAAGAGGTCAATATCAATGTCTTTTTTTCGTTTTAAAGCTCCGAACTCATCACTGTTCCTTGGGTTTGAGCCAGGCGGGGTCGGCCCGATTATCCTCCGCCTGCTTGGGTAATATCTTTTCCACCATATTCCCGGCCTCGTCTTTTTCTCTTTCCCGCTCCTTGACCTTTCCTTCGAGTTCCTTGATCTCCGCCTTCAACCTTCGTTTGAGACTGTCGGGTTTGAACTTTGAGTCCTCCAGTTCCTTTTCTTTTGCCCTCAGGGCTGCCCTGGCATGGTCATAATTCTTTTGGGCATTGAAGAGTTTATCGTTCCATTCCTTCACCTTTGCCCTCCACCAATCCTCTCCCCGGCCCAGGAGGTCTTTTTGCTCCGGTGCGGATTCGGTCGTCTCAGAAGGTTCCGGCCTCTTCGGTATCCTGGGAGTTGGAGGAGAGGGTTTTTCAGAAGACTTCCTCTTCTGGATCTGATCCCGGTATTTCTCGGGAACGAGGGTAAAATCATCGGCGAAATGGATTATGCCCTTTTCATCCACCCACCGGTAGATCTCTTGGGCGCTGGCCATCCATACTGACAATGTCAACACAATGAAGATAAACAGCCTCATTCTTTTCATTGATATCTCCCCAATGATAGTAAGGAGTTCGGAGTTCGTAGTTCGGAGCAAAAGCAGAAATTGAACTCATTAATTAAAAAATCTTTTTTCTAAAAACTCCGAACTCATAACTCCGAACCATATTTTGTTAATGCGCTTCTGCCCAATTCTTTCCCGAATGGATGGAGACCTTGAGGGGAACGGAAAGTTCCATCACCATCACCATCTCCATCTCATTCTGAATCATCGGAAGAGCCTTTTGAATCTCTTCCTCAGGGACTTCGAAGACCAGTTCGTCATGGACCTGCATGATCATTTTCGTTAAAAAAGGGCCTTCCTCCAACCGGTTCTGGATACGAATCATTGCCACCTTGATGATGTCTGCGGCTGTTCCCTGAAGGGGCGTGTTGATGGCCATCCTCTCCGAAGCCTGTCGGATGGCTACCGTTGGAGAGCTGATCTCCGGAAGGTAACGCCGCCGGTTGAGAAGGGTGGTGACAGAACCCTTTTGTCTGGCCTCTTCGAGACTTTTCTGGATATAGGCTTGGACCCCTGAATATTTATTAAAGTATTCATCGATATAGGCCTGGGCGATTTTGGGTTCTATTCTCAGTTGTTGTGATAGGCCATAGGCGCTCATCCCGTAGATGATGCCGAAGTTGATCACCTTGGCTTCCCTCCTCATGACAGGCGTCACCCTTTCCAGTGGAACGCCGAAGATCTCAGAGGCGGTCCGGCGATGGATGTCTTCGTCCTTCTCGAAGGCTTCGATCAGCGTTTCATCCCGGGAGAGGTGGGCGAGAATCCGCAATTCAATCTGGGAATAGTCTGCCGAGGCGATGGCCCATCCTTTCTCAGGAACGAAGGCCTGCCGGATACGGTTTCCCTCCTCAGTGCGGATGGGAATGTTCTGTAAATTGGGGTCACTTGAGGAGAGTCGTCCTGTGGCGGTTACAGTCTGGTTATAGGAGGTGTGAACCCGTCTTGTTTCTGGATGGAGCAATTTTGGCAGGGCATCGATGTAGGTCGATTTGAGTTTGGTAAGATTCCGGTACCCGAGGATCTCCAAGGGGAGGTCATGATGGAGGGAGAGTTTTTCGAGAACCTCGACATCGGTGGAGTATCCTGTCTTGGTTTTTTTGATCACAGGCAGTTTCAACTTATCAAAGAGGATTTTCCCCAGCTGCTGGGAGGAGTTGATATTGAAGACTTGGCCCGCCAATCCATAGATCTGTTCCATCTTCCGGAGGAGCTGGCCTTCTATCTCCTTAGAAAAATCCCTGAGGAGATCGATATCGATCTTCACCCCGTTCATCTCCATCTTCGCCAGGACGATGGCAAGCGGCATCTCCACCCGGTCGAAGAGATCTTCAAATCCTCCCTCCTTCAGCTTCGGAAGGAGAAGGCGGGAGAGTTGGAGGGTCACATCCGCATCCTCGCAACTGTAGTCCCTTGCCTTCTCGGGTTCGACCTGATCGAAGGTCATCCCCTTTCCTCCTACCACGTCCTTGTAATCGGTGACGCTACGGTCCAGATATTCACGGCTGATCTCGCCGAGGTTGTGGTTATGTTTGGTGGGATTGAGAAGATAGGAGGCGATCATGGTATCGCAGTGAATCCCTCGAAGGTGGATGCCGTGGCGTTTCAGGATGATCCAGTCATATTTAATATTCTGCCCCACCTTCTTCACCCCTTCATCCTCCAGCAGCGGTTTTAACTCTTTTAGCACCCAGGGTAGAGGGAGTTGCTCGGTGTGCCGATGGCCGAGGGGGATATAGAAGGCCTGATGGGGTGTATGAGATAGGCTCATCCCAACCAGATCAGCCCACACCGGATAGAGGGAGGTGGTCTCGAGATCGACAGCAAAGCATCCGGATTTTCTCAGGTCTTGCAGTAAGAAGAGGAATTTATCCTGATCCGTTATCAGGCGATAATCCCTGCCTGCCCTTAACCCCGGATATTCTTCGGGGAGCTCCCTGAGAAGTTTATTGAACTCTAATTCCTTGAAGAGTTCTCTGAGGCTTTTCAGATCAGGGGGGGAGAGGGTAAAATCTTTTATCTGGTAGGGAATGGGCGCTTCCGTTTGAATGGTTGCTAACTTGCGGCTGAGCCTTGCCAGTTCCCCGTAATTCTCCAATTTCTCCTTCATTTTTTTTTGAGATACCTGGTCTAAATGGCTCAGGAGATTCTCGATCGATCCAAAGGTCTTGATCAGCTCAATGGCGGTCTTCTCGCCAATTCCGGGGACACCCGGGATGTTGTCGATGGCGTCTCCGGCCAGTCCCATCACCTCCACCACCTGTCCGGGCGAAACGCCGAAACGCTCCCTCACCTCCTCCACTCCCAATCTTTTTTCCTTCATCGTATCATAGACCTGGATTTGATCGCTCACTAACTGGAGGATGTCCTTGTCACCCGTAATGATCACAACATCGACTTGGGACGCCGCACCTTTTGCAACGGTTCCGATGAGATCATCGGCCTCATATCCATTCATCTCCAATGTGGCGATACGGTATCCTTCGATGATCTTCTTGATATAGGGAATCTGTGGGACTAACCCTTCCGGCATGGCAGGCCGATTGGCCTTATATTCTTTATAGATCTCGCTTCGAAAGGTAGGGGCCTTCGAATCGAAGACGACGGCAAGGTAGTCAGGCCGGTGGTCTTTGAGTACTTTGAGAAGCATCTGGAGGAAGCCGAAGATGGCATTGGTCGGAAGGCCTCTTGAATTGGAGAGGTGGCGGATGGCATAGAAGGCCCGATAGATATAGGAGGAACCATCGATTAAAAAAAGCTTTGGACGATCTGGCATAAACTTTATAGTCGAATAGTCGTATCGTCTTATAATCTTATAGCCCTGGTTTTAAGTTTTGGACTATCTGACTACATGACTATCTGAACTCTTTCACACTATGCGCTTTGCACTATGCGCTTTGCACTATGCGCCTTGCAATGTATCAGGGGTTGTTGGCATGGATCCGGTTTCCGCCCGAATTTTTGGCAGCATACATGGAATCGTCCGACGATTTCACAAACCCCTCCAGATCGAAGTGTTCTTTAAATTCAGCCAGGCCGATGCTCACGGTGATCTTTTCGAATCCAGCCTGCTCAATCGTTGAACGGATTCGTTCGGCAATGCTGAGGGCTTGATCGCGGGTGGCGCCGATGAGGAGGGCAGCGAATTCATCCCCTCCGTAACGATAGCCGGAATCGACATTGCTACGGATGGATTGTTTTACAATCTCACCGATCCTTTTTAAAACCCGATCCCCTTCGAGATGTCCATAGCGATCATTATATCTTTTGAAATTGTCGACGTCGAACATCAGCAGTGAGAGAGAGGTCTTCTGGCGATTCTTCCGAACCAGTTCGGATTCCAGGGTCTTGAAGAAATATCGGTGATTGAAGAGGCCCGTCAGATCATCGGTGATGGAAAGTCTGCGCACCTCCTCCTCCAGTTTCTCCTTCTCCTTTAAGGTAAGACACTTTTCGAGAGTTTGATTGACGATATGGATGAGATGCTCGTTCTCGAAAGGCTTCTTAATGAAATCGGAGGCCCCTTCCTTAAGGGCCTGGATGGCGCTATCCACTGTGGCATAGGCGGTCAGCATGATGACGCATTGAATGGGGTCGATCTTTTTTAGCCTCCTTAAGGCTTCGTTCCCATCGATTCCCGGGAGATTGATATCCATCAGAACGACCTCCGGCTTCTCTTTCTCCGCTTTCTCCAGCCCTTCTTCTCCTGTGGATGCCGTGAAGACTTCGTATCCTTCGTAGCGGAGAAGTTTCCGGATGATCTCCAGCGTGTCCGAAACATCGTCAACGATCAACACCTTGCCTTTTGTCTCTTTATGGACGGGCTGATCTTTCATCTTCCTTCTCCTTTAAGGCAGGGAGGGTGAAATAGAAGGATGAGCCTTTCCCCGGTTGGGATTCCGCCCAGATCTTCCCTCCATGCTCTTCGATTACCCGTTTGACGATGGAAAGGCCCAAACCCGTGCCCCCGTGTTTATTGCCCTCGACCTGATAGAATTCTTCGAAGATCTTCTGGAGTTTATCCTCCGGGATGCCTATCCCGGTGTCCCGAATCTCATGGAGGATATCACCGTCCTCTCGACTGGCGATGATCGAGACCTTTCCCCCATCCGGAGTAAATTTAAAGGCATTGGAGAGGAGATTGATAAAGATATCGTGAAGCCAATTTCTATCGGCATAGACAGAGAGGCTTTCCGGGATATCGGTTTGGATGGTGAGGTTCTTATCCACCGGCTTCACCTCACTGACATATCTTCCCACCACTTCGGAGAGGAGGATGGGTTCTCGATCGAGAAGCAGGCGACCCGATTTGATGCGGGTCAAGTCCAGCATATGATCCATGGTTTCCTGGATCCGTTTGGTGTTCCTCTGGATGGTGAGAAGATAGGACCTCAAGTGGTCAGGAACTTCTCCTTCCTTCCCGGAAAGGATGAAGTCGATATTGGCTTTAACGGCGGTGAGCGGGGTCTTCAATTCATGGGAGGCGATACCGATAAATTTCATTTTGGTCTCATCCGCCTCCTTTAACTCAAGGTTGACCCTTTCCAGTTCCCCTTTGGCAGATTGAAGATCCTCAAGCATTTTCAATGTGGACATCCTCGCCCGGTTCAGTTCTTCGATATTCTCCTCCAGCTGATGAGTGCGTTCCTCCACCTTCTCTTCGAGGTCGTTTCTGGACTCTTTTAACTGGGTGGTCATCTGGTTGAAGGCTTTGGCCAGGTCTCCGATCTCATCCCTTGAGCGGATATCGACGGTCTGAGATAATTCGCCCCCGGTTATTTTCTCTGTGGCCGAAGCCAGCTTTTCAATAGGTTTGAGAAGAATCCGGGTAAAGATGAGGATGAGTAAAAATCCGATCCCGATCACTCCCAGGGTGACGATGAGGATATCCCTCTTCAATTCAAATATCCGATCCTTTATCATATTAAACGAAAGCCCGACCTCGAGAGTTCCGAGAATCTGGCCTCCTCTGGATTGGATGGGATGAGAGATAAGATGGGTTTGCTGGAGATCAGAAGATGAACCTTTATTAACAGCGTGGGCCAGCCGCTCTCCATGACTGTCTATAAAGGTACAGAAAACGACATCCTTCTCCATCACCATTGTTTCGACAATCCCCTGGAGGATGGAACGATTAGAAAGGCCGGTCCCATGCTCCATGAGAAGGACGACGAAATGCCTGGAAAGGAAGTTGTTTATAATAGCCCTTCCTTGGGCATCTAACTGGCTCCGAAGCTGAGCCGTCTCCCTTCCGAGAAAGAACCATCCGAAGGCGGCTGAGGTGATGAAGACCAGAAAGATCATGGCCATCAAAAATTTTGTGGTCAGGCTGATTCGGAAACGGAAAAAGGATTTAAGAAATGATTTCATATCCAATCACAAGGGACACTTCCCAATTTTTCGCATAAGATAATTTCCCAATGATAAAAATTGGGAAGTGTCCCCATTTTTAAGCCGGCTCATAGATGCAGTAGGGTTCCTCTGCCATATAGTCTCCAGAGGTTTCATAGGCTCGGGCCCGACACCCTCCACAGACCTTTCTAAACTCACAACGCCCACATTTCCCATGATAGCCATCGAAATTTCGAAGGTTCTGGAAAATACGGGATTCCGTCCAGATCTCCTGGAAGGGTTTTTCTCTCACATTCCCGCAGTTCAATTCGAGATAGCCACAGGGCTGGATCTGACCCCTATGTGAGATGAAACAGAAGGAGATGCCTCCAAGACATCCCCGGGTCATCGCATCCAGTCCATGTTCCCCAAAAGTGATCTTCTTTCCCTCTTTTTTCGCTCGCTGCCGGAGGATGCGGTAGTAATGGGGGGCACAGGTAGCCTTAAGCTGGAGAGGGACCTGATCGATCTGTTCGTAGAACCAGTTAAGGGTCTTTTCATAATCGAGGGCGGATATCTCCTGGTCCTGAAGCTCCTTTCCCCTTCCTGTGGGAACGAGGAGGAAGATGTGATGGGCCACCGCCCCGAGCGCAATAGCGAGACGAAGGATATCCTGGGTCAGATGAAGGTTGGCCTGTGTGATCGTGGTATTGATCTGGAAGGGAAGGCCTTCCCTCTTTGCTATCTCTATGCCTCTTAGCGATCCTTCGAATGCGCCTTTCACTCTTCGGAAGGCATCGTGTGTCCCGGCATCAGGCCCATCGAGGCTGACACTAATCCGTTGAATTCCCGAGGCCTTCATCGCCCTGACCATCTCCTCGGTGATCAGTGTGCCATTGGTTGCCATGACCATCCGGAACCCTTTTTCCGTTCCATACCTGGCCAGGTCGAAGATATCGGTTCGGAGAAGAGGTTCCCCTCCGGTGAGGATGATGACGGGTTTGCTAATGGCGGCAATCTCATTCATTACCCTGAAACACTCCGTTGTGGTCAACTCCCCTGGGTAAGGGCCGCGCTCCGAAGAGGCCCGGCAGTGGACACAGGCCAAATTACAACCTCGTGTTAACTCCCAGGCCACCATCCGTAGCTGATGGGTGGACGGAAACGTAGATTGTGAATGTGAATGAGCAGATTTATTCTGGTTCATTATATTCCACCAATCACCAATGACCAAGCACCAATAACCAAATAATCACCAAACTCCAAATTCCAATGATCAAAAAGTGTTTGGTTATTGGAACATTGGAGCTTATTTGGAATTTGATTTATGGTTTTTAACTCCGAACTCCCTGCCTGCGCGTAGCCGTTTCGGCGAAGGCAGGGAGTTCGGCCACGCCCCGCCGAGCGGAGCGTGGCC
>JASEIE010000098.1 GCA_030024065.1 Thermodesulfobacteriota bacterium | reverse complement strand
GACGATATCAATATCTATGCCGATTTCTTTGAATGATTTCCTTAAAATGGGTTCAACGCGCATCTTGAGGTCTTCTTCAGTGCGCGCTCCTGAAGCGACCGCCTGGATTTCATCGGCGATTCGGGCTGTGTTGATCTGCCAATACTCTTTTTTTGCGGTCATACTAAAATCCCCCCCAACCTCCCCTGCCTACCGGCAGGCAGGCTTTGCCCTCCGGGTCAGAGACCCCGCCTACCGGCAGGCAGGCTTTGCCAAAGGGAGGAACAAATACTTTTCCCTTTAATAAAGGTGGGAAGGAGATTGATTGATTTTTATATTAGCGATTGGAGAACAACGTGTCAATTTAAACTTTCTTGACAATGGATTACTCTCTGACTCTCCGGAGTTCCATCACAACAGGGTTAAAAGGATCGGGGCAGGCGATGGTGGTTTTATCTTTATCCTCTTCCCATGGATACTCTCCTCCGTGCCGGAGCACGCGCCACGAGGGGAAGATTGCATGAAATGCAGAAGGGCAGATGGCCCGGGGATCTCCTGACATTCCAAGGATGAAATCCTGGCTCAGATCAAATTCCTGGCCGACATAATGTCCAGCGGCACAGGTCCCTTTGATGGAAACAACTTTTAAGACAACCTTTTCTGGATTTGCCATAAGTGAAACCTCCTTTACTAAATAGATTAGTTTCAGCCTTAACCTAAGGCCCAGATTAACCCTAATATAGCGCCCAAAGGGACGCTGACATAGGGGTTGCAGGTAAGGGCTCAGGAACTCCCGATACCCCGGGTAAGGTAGCTCAAAATAAAACCGGCCAAGCCACCAACGATCAAACCTAAAAAGACCCTTAAAATCATAACTTCCTCCTTATTAAGAAATAGCATTCAAGCCGGGTTAAATCAAGGAGAGATCCTTTCTTTTTCCTGTCACTTGCGGAGACCAGATGGCTTTCCCTGCTGAAAAATAATAGGGAGATAGGGAGGTAGGGTGATAGGGTGAAATCTCCCTATCTCCTCATCTCCCCAACGCCCTATCTATCTCTGTCTGGAGAAAGCGTAAAAAATCACGCTTGCGCTCATCCCTAAAAAACAGATGAGGAAGGAGAAATGGTAGGCTTCGGCAGGATAGGCGTGGTTCGTCCGGGGAAAGGATTCGATGATCTTCCCGAGGACTGGCATGAAAACGGCCGCCCCTGCCATGGTGAAGAAGTTGACCAGGGTCATGACCGTTCCTGAGATCGCAGCGGGAAAGAGATCCTTGGCATGGGAGTAGATCAGCATACCGAAGCTACCGAAGAACCCAATGAAAAAGAAGATGAGTGCGTACCAGAAAGGGGCCTGGATTTTAAGCACTCCGATCAAAAGAAAAAGACTCACGCAATAAAGACTCAATCCCCCCAGGGCCACACCCTTCCTCGAACGAAAGGTACGATCGGAGAGACGGCCTGCGATAGGGCCTCCCACAATCATTCCAATGGCCAGCAGAATGAGCACATTACCCGTTTGAACAGGTGAATATCCCTTAATCTCCATGAGGTAAGGACCCAACCACAAACCTTGAAGGGCAACGAAGGTTCCATATCTAAAGAAGGCAACAGCTCCTATCTGCCAGAAAGCAAGGGACTTGAGAATCATTCGCATTGACTGAAGAACGGTTATTTCCGGCTTGGGTAAGGGGGAGGGGAAAGTTTCCGCTTCCCTCATCTCTCCTCCCAAAACCCAGAAGATGAGGAAAGCAAAAAGGGCTGTCATTCCACCTGCGAAGATAAAGGTCATCCTCCACCCGATTGCGGAAGTGAGAAAAGCCAGAGGAGAGGTGGCAAAGATATTTCCCAGTGTCCCGACCGAGAGGAGAATGCCAACGAGGGTGGCGAACTTCTCCGGAGGAAACCTTAATACAAAGATCTTCATAGCCCCCATCAGAACGGATGCCATTCCCACGCCGATCAGAATTCTTCCCAGAAAGGCAGCCGTAAGTGATTCTCCTGAGGCAAAGAGAAAGGCACCCAGGGCTCCGATCAAGGAGAATGAGGAGATGATGATCCGGGGACCGATTCGGTCGAGCATCGGCCCCACCGGAATCTGAAGGATGGCAAAGGAGTAGAAATAGGCCCCCCCCAGAATGCCGAGGGTTTGGGCACTGAGTTTCAGATCCTGGATGAGATTGGGAGCGATGACGGCATTGGAGACGCGGTAGAACATGGAAAGGACAAAGAGGGCGGAGAGAACAAAGAAGATTGAAAAGAGTTTGAGTGATTTTGGAGTCACCTTAGTTTCGGCTCTTAAAGAATCTCGCGCCTTTCCTGTTAAAGAATTTACCTTAACGTTGCATTGCAAAGGCGGCCAGATGTACTTCCAAACCTTTACAAAGCGGGTTTATTATAGGAAGTTTTATGGATAACAATCCATGTCACCTAAAGTGGCCTTTGTAAAATGTTTGGGAACTCTGTGGTTAAACGTTCAAAGGTGCCGCTGTTCAGCACACCTGGCCGCTTATTGGTAACTTTTTAAGCAACTGTCGGGTTTATGCAAGCCTTGATTAGCCGAGACACTCCCCTTCCGTTACTCTTCTTGGAGAAAAAATTTTTATTCCGAAGATGAACAGCAATATCAGGCCAGACCCTGCCATTTTGATCCAGGATATTATTTGTTGTAGAGGCTGTTATAGATGACAACAATGGCTTCTCACGCCGGGCTTTGCTTTTTCCAGCCTCGGTAGTTTAGATATATCAAAACAAAGGCCAGAACCGAGGCGGCGAGGGTAACGTAGGGCTGATGGACGAAAAAGCCCAGCCCGGCAATTGCCAACAGGGCTCGAGCCGGCCAAGGGGTGCCTTTAAACAAAAAGCCTTCAAAAACTGCTGCCATTAGTAAGAGCCCCAGCAATACCCGTAAAACCGCCCAAGTAATCTCTAAGGCTGAGCCGACAAGCAGTATCTCTGGATTATAAGCAAAAGCGAATGGGAGGATAAAAGCGGCCAGTCCCAACCGGAAAGCCCAAAAACCTGTGATATTGGGATCTGCGTCGGCGATACTGGCGGCTGCATAGGCGGCCAGGGCCACGGGCGGAGTGATCGGTCCTATGGAGCAGAAGAAAAAGATGAACATATGAGCCACCAGTGGAGGCAAGCCTATTTCCAAGAGAGAAGTGACGACCAGCGCCGCCAAGATGATATATGCGGCGGTCGGTGGCATGGCACATCCCAGGACGATGGCGCTTATCATGGTAAGGAGCAGCAGCAGGAATTTGCTGTCCCCAGCCAGAAAAAGCAACATTGAGGAGACCCGGAAACCCAAGCCGGTCAAAGAAATCACTCCGAAGATTATGCCTGCCGCGGCGCAGGCGACGACAACCGGCATGCTAATTCTGGCTGCTTCTCCCAAGGTCTCGATGATTTTAGGAATAGACATCCTGGTGTGCTTTCTCAGCAAGGACAAAGCCAAGATGGCCACGATCGACCAAAAGGCAGACCACAAAAGGCTCCAACCGGACAGCATCATGGCCAAAAGGATGAAGATCGGCGGGCTGAGGTGACCGTAATTTTTCAAGGTTGCCGACAGGTTTGGAATCTGGTCTTTGCTCAGAACCGGCAGATCCCTTTTACGCGCCCAGAGGTAAACGATACAGAGCAGGGTGGCGTAATAGAGTGCGGCAGGAATGGCTGCGGCCAAGGCGACCTTATAATAAGCAGTGCTGGTATATTCGGCGATCAGAAAGGCCGCCGCCCCCATAATCGGTGGAGTAAACATGCCGCCAGTCGAAGCCACCGCCTCGATCGCTGCGGCGATTTGAGGTTTATAACCAATCTCCTTCATCAGCGGGATAGTGAAAGAGCCTGTCGTGACTACATTGGCTACGGGAGAGCCGGACATCATACCAAATGCAGCGCTGGTGACGACGGAGGTCATGGCTGGGCCCCCTCGATAAGGGCCCACAGCGGCGAAACTCGCATCCATAAACCATCTTTCACCACCGCAACTGAGCAGAAATTGGCCGAATATAACGAACAGAATGACATAGCTGGCGGCAATATACATGGGGAGGCCGTATATTCCCATAGTATCCCAAAACATGAAAGGCAAAACCCGCGACAACTCGTATCCCTTGCCGACGAAAATGCCGGGGACATAGTCGCCAAACAAGGCATAGAGAAGAAACAAAACGGTTACGCCGGCTAAAGCCCAACTGACCAGCCGGCCTGTGGCCAGAATTACAATAACCACCATGATCCCGGCGGCCAGGTTTTCCAGGAGTGTAGCGTCATGAACGCCAGCAGTAAACCCTTCCCATCTTATAACCAACAGCAGCGTGCTCAAGGCAACAAGGATGGCCAAAACAGCATCGAGCAAAGACATCAATTTGGTTTTTGACTTGCCTTTTGCACCCCAAAAGCCTGAGGTCGTCCCTAAGAAACCGGCCATGGCTATCAGCGCCCAGAATATGCTCCTGAAAACGATGGGCTGAAGAAGCATAAAAATATTAGCGTAAATGGCGAAAACGGAAGCAATCAAAAAAATAATCTTAGCAATCTTAGCATTAGCAACCATCTGTCCCCCCATGTTTTCAAGGTGAAGGCTTATCGGCCATTTGACGGGTTCAAGCCTCCGTTCTTGGGCTCGCCTTCATGGCGCTTTTCGATCGAAACATAGCAGGTCAAACGGCAGCAACCTGAATGCGAAATGAACACATCTTTGACCGGCAAGTGCCCCCCAAGCCCCGTCCTGTGGACGGGGAGCTTCACCGAAGAGCAAGACGCCCAAATAAAAAGTCGGGTGCAGGCAGTCTTCAAGCCACGGCCCTCATCTTTGAGGGTTAAGTCTGGCCCAGCAAGACCGTTAAATCCCTGCCAGATGCCCGTTCCCGGTTAGGGAGCAACTATTTGTCCTTCCAAACCCCTTTCTCTTTGAAATATTTAATAGCACCGGGGTGGAAAGGCACAAGCGAACCTTTGGTTGCACCTTCCAAAGTAAATTCATTGGCCGACGGATGGCCGGCTCTGAATTTATCGATGTTTTCAAAGAGGGCTTTGGTTATCTTGTAAACTAACTCTTCATCCAGGCCAGCATCGACGATGATGATATTGGGCGTGGCTACTGTCCGTTTATCTTTGTCCACACCCTTGTATGTGCCCTTGGGGACAAAACTGTCCACGTAATGGCCATGTTTATCAAGGATGGCCTTCTGATCTGCCTCTCTTAGTTCAAGGATGTTGATATCTTTGAACAGGCTGACTTCACTAATCACCGGAACAGGTGGGGCTACGTACAGGACGGCCGCATCCACTTTCCGGTCGCCCAGAGCCGTTATGGACTGGTCATACGGCAGATATACCGGAGTAAAGTCTTTAAAAGTGAAACCTAAGACATTGAAGATTTCCGCAAGCCGTGGTAAGCCGCCGTGGCCTGAGGGCCCAACGGCCACTCTCTTCCCTTTTAATTCGCCAATGTAATTCATCCCCGAATCTTTCAATACCACAACATGCAGAAGGCCCTTCTGAACGTTGGAGACGAGGGTGCGAAGGTTCAGATATTTCTCTTTAAACGGTGCCTCGCCGCCGTAACCTTGCTGACCAACGGTGGCAATGGTAAAGCCGATATCGATCTTTTTGGTTCCTACAAATCTGACATTATCAACGGCCGCACCGGTGACCTCCGCCACAGCCGTTACCCCTTCAATGTTTTTGGTGATGATGTCCGCTAAAGCGCCGCCGAGGCCAAACCAAGCGCCGCCAGCTGGCGCCGTGCCGATACTGATCACTTTTTTCGCCTCTGCCAAAAATGGCATGGCCAGACACAAGAATAGAAATATGATCAACGCTTTTTTCATTAGTTTTACCTCCTTGAAAACTAATATGCTAAGGGTTTGGCTAAATAAATAACTGTTGAAAAAGAAAACGGATTTTTCAAGCACATACGAGTTTAAAAAGAACATTTTAGCTTAGAAATCTATTATTCCCCTTCAAACCCCCATAAATACCACCTCCTTTTTTCATAAATGACCCCTGTCTTCCTTCATAGTGAATAGACCCGACAGTTGTTGCATAAAAAGTTACCAATAAGCGGCCAGGTGTGCTGAAAAAACCTTTACAGCAGCACCTTTGAACGTTTAACCACAGAGTTGCCAAACATTTTACAAAGGCCACATTAGGTGACATGGATTGTTACCCATAAAACTTATAATAAACCCGCTTTGTAAAGGGTTGGAAGTACATCTGGCCGCCTTTGCAATGAAACGTTAAGGTAGACTGTCAGGTTAAAATATCTGCCGCTGGAATCCCTTCTTTACCTTGGAATATGATTATTTTTTTTACCCATGCCGGGTTATTCTGAGGGAAGTCTTCCCGATAATGGGTTCCCCTACTTTCCTTTCTGGTTAGAGCCGCGGTCGCCAATACAGATCCCAGAAGAAGTCTGTTTTTTACCATGAAATTACGATTCTCCCGATGCGAATCGATAAATTGAAGCACTTCCTCAAGACCGCTCTGGGTCCTCACAATTGTCAGGTTTCTATAATAAAGGTCCGCACTCTTAGCTATTAATAACTCATCCTCTTGAGTAAGAGGCTCAAATTCAAATGGTAGACCCATTTCCCGCGGCTTCTTCTCTTGGGTAGCAGCATATTCTGCCGAAGCCTTGCCAGCCCTATAGCCAAAGACCTGAGTATCGATGAGATTGTTTCCACCGGGTCGGTCAGCACCATGAACTCCTCCTGTAACCTCTCCTGCAGCAAAAAGTCCCTCAATCCCTGTAAAGCCATTTGAATCAATGAAGATGCCTCCATTGAAATTCTGGACGACCATGCCGATCTCGATTCTCTCTTTGGCCAAATCAGCCCCAGCTTGCTTGAGCGTCCTATAGGTGATGGGAGCGCGTTCCAACAGAATATCCTGACCTACATGGGTGACATCAAAATAGATTCCGCCAGATTCTGTTCCCCTTCCATCCATCACCTCCTTAAAAATGGCGATGTCAAGGTATTTAGCCGCAGTCCGCACCGAAAATGGGTAAGACATCGCCTTCAGAACTATGACTTCGGCTGGGTCGACCCCATGAGGACAATATTTTGGCAAAAACTCCTCACCCAGGGCATTCGTGAGGCGAGGGCGAAGGCGCCACATGTGGCTATGGATGATAAACATGATGTTAGGTTTATAAACAGCAGGACCCATCTGAAAGAACTCCATATTGACCAGCCGGGCCCCTGCCCTGTAAGCCATGCACCAACCATCTCCCTCAACTGAGATCGGGTTAACATTGTGTTGGAAAATTCTACCAGCGCCGCCATTGGCCAGAACAACTGCTCTTGACCCGATGAAAATGGGTTTACCTATGGCCAACCCCACTGCACCACAGATTCTTCCATGGTCATCCTGAACCAGATCAAGGATGCGGACATTTTCAAGTACCTCCACGCCTAACTTTGTAATCCCTGTTTTTAAGACCCTTACGATTTCCTTGCCTGTCGATCCACCACAGGTCAAGGACCTTGCCTTTGTGCATCCTGATAGCTTACGCTGGATGATTTTTCCGTTCTTACTGTCAAATTTCATTCCCAAAGCGACGAGTTCTTTCACACGATCGCGGGCCTCATCAGCTAAAATCTTGCATAGCAAAGGATCGCCCAGTCCTCCACCCGTTTCTATCATGTCGTGATAGTAAACCTCCGGGCTATCACCATCTTCCATATAATTGAAAGGGGCATTGATCCCCAGACTCTCAGAGGCCATCAAATTCGTGCTGCCGCTTGTACCAAAGCCACCTGCCACCGCCATCAAGACCCTCAATTCAGGATGGGCCTTTTTGGCTTCGTAGGCAGCCCGGCTGCCTGCTGCCCCGCCACCAATAATTAATATATCGCAATCGAGCTTTTGCATTGCTTTAAACCGGTTGAATTTTTATCAGTCCCTATCCTCTTTTTTTAAGATCTATTGGATTCCAAGTATTGATTTAAGTCGAGTTCGGCAAAACCGGGCACGATGATGGTTTCCGGATAGCCGGCAATAGGTTTCGTTGCATCGATACCCACTTTGCCCACCAGGAATCCTTTCTTTGCCGTTGGATCCAATGGGTGGCCTTTCGCGTTCTTAATCATGAAAACGTCTTCATCCACATCTACCCTTGTGGCGATGGCCCTCCAGATACTTGAATCACTGAATATATCGATATCCGAATCGACCACCACCACATACTTTATAAATGGATCAGCAGCAAAGGCTGCACAGACAGCATTCTTTGCCTCCCCTTCGTGCCTCTTTTCAATGGAAATATAGCAGGTCAGGCGGCAACACCCTGAAGGAGGCATAAATACATCCTTAACAGTAGGACAGGCCACTTGAACGGCCTTGTAGATCGAACTCAGTCGAGGTGTACCTCCGAGCAGTTGTTGATCAAAATGCCCAGAAAAGATATCGAGATAAATCGGGTTCTTTCTCATCGTAATGGCAGTGACATCGACCACCGGATTCATCAACTGTTTCCCATAGAGCGTTGTAAACTCTCCGTAAGGTCCTTCCTCTTTTCGCTTTTGGGGATCGATGATCCCCTCAATAACAATTTCTGCCATGGATGGCACCTCAAGATCCACGGCTTCACATTTTACCAGTCTCAGGGGTTCCTCCATCAATCCACCTACAATCGTATATTCATCTACCCCAAAGGGCACAAAACTCAATACCCCGAGATAGAAAACGGGATGCATACCCAGGGTAATCGCGGCCTCCATGGGCTTGCCCCTCCTGATATGTTTTTCATAAATAAGATTGGAGTGACTGGTTTCAGCAAAATGAACGCCAAGCTGTTTTGGACCATGCAGCATATGCCTGTACATACCGATATTTCTTTTTTTTGTCTCGGGGTCTTTTAAAACCATGGCTCCTGCGGTCATATAAGGGCCCGCATCCTTTTCATTATGAGTAGCAATGGGAAGCTTCGTCAGATCCACATCACCTCCGGTTAGAATGATTTCCTTCACCGGTCCAGTGTCCACCAGCTCGGGTTCTATCCTATTGTCCTCCCTTTCTCGATAGACTTCGTTTAGATTTTTTTCATCGCATCCTATTGCGAAGGCCAACCTCTTTCGTGTAGCGAAGAGATTGCTCAATACGGGCATCTTGTAATGATTCACCTGATTGAATAATACCGCTGGATATCGATCTTGAGTCTCAAGCTTTGCGAGGACGGCTGACAGTTCGAATTTGCTGTTGACGGTTTTATTTACAAACTGGATCTCATCGGGTGCCTCTTTTTCTAACTTCTCAAGATAGCTTCTTAAATCCTTCTCTTTCATAAAAACCCTCTTCTCTACTTTGTAAAGGTTTGGAAGGACATCTGGCCGCTTTTCCAATGCAACGTTAAGGTCTATCCTTTCTTTGTTTGTAATGTATGATAACCGAATTTTTTTCGGGCCTCTTTTAAATCCATACCGCCTCTTACCCCCTCAACAATTAAATTTTCTGCCTCTTCTATCGCCAGGGCGGCTTCGAGAATCTTCTGGGCCATCTCCTGAGGAACAACCACCACCCCACTATCGTCACCTATAAGGATATCTCCTGGTTTAACTTGAACCTTTCCAATAGAAACAACGACCTGTGTTGCCTCGACCATCACCCGATCCTTCCCTGTCATCATAAATTTCCCACGAGAGAAGATTGGATACCTCTCTTCTAAAATCGTGGAGACATCCCGGCAAACACCATCGATAACAGTCCCTGAAATGGACTTCATCTTGGCTGTCACTGTCAAAATATCTCCCCATACAGTACAGTCGGTTCTTCCGTTATTGTCCAGAACCACAACTTCCCCTGGTAAAACATCCTCTATATAATCCCCCACCGTCCGTCACCAACCCTGCGATTTTTCTTTGTCTGGCTGCTACGATCATGATGCCTCCCCAGAATCCGGCCTCAACAAAAGAGCAAGTACCAACCAGCAAGACCTCTCCTGGCTTAGCCACATAAATTGCCTTATGCAAAATGAGGTTGTCCCCGGGGCGGGTCATGACAGGAATGACAGGACCACAAAGCCTCATGTCTGTGCTGATAGGTTTAATGGTGTGGGGGAGTGCTCCTTTTCCACCGTAAGCCTCAGAGATGGTTGCAGTAGAAAATCCTTTCATGGGCTCCAAAAGGTCTTGAGAAACTCTCTCTATGGTATGAATCACATGAATGGAAGAATACATTTTTATCTCCCTCGACTAATTCGCCACTTCAATGCCCAGTCTTTTTGCCACAACAAGTGCTTCTTCTAACGATGGTTTGGCATCGATAATGGCTACACGGCCTCCGCCACGATTTCTGGCATCAACCATAGCACTCTTCTAAGTTGCTTCTATTCGGATGCGTTGTACCTCAGGAACATTGACCTTATTGATCTTAATTTCTACATTCTTAATTTCAGGTTTTTCAAAAACCTTATGATACAATCTCGACATCCCCTGTTTTGGCTCCATAGATGGCTCCCATCAGTATGGCTGGGAGGTTAATGGCACGGCGTGAAAAAAGGTCAGTGGTGAGGTCGATCTCTGTTTTCCTTATCTCCTCGTTTACAAAGGGCTCGATCTGAGGTTTTTTTTGAAAATAGGGTTCTAAGTATTCAAGGTTAATGGCTGTGATCACGGGAGCTGCTTCGACATGAATTCGGGCAGCCATGGCAATCATGACATCCACATCTACATCAACAGGTAAGGACGTTTTCAAGATCAGGTTTGACGCTTGATTTCCTATTAAAATGGCTCCACTGATATGGGTTGCGCATAGACCTGCCACCATCACTCTGGGGGTACAGGGAACAGCAATCGTCGGCGAAAGTGCTAAAATGATAGATTTGGCAACCTGACGAGGAGTGCCGCCTCTGAGGTCGGTCAGGGCGGCTGCTGTCGCTGCTGCTCCAGCCCCAAAACCTTCCATATTACATCCCGTTGTCTGTTTGCCTGCCCTAAAAATGCTCCCGACTTTAAGCATCAGTGCCGCAGATAAAGCAACCTGTTCTTTAGAAAAACCTTCCTCATTTAATGCCCGGATTAATCCGGTATACGAACAGGAGTCCCCTGTACCAGCACAAGGTCGAAAGCCAATTTCATGATTTCCCACCTCTGTGGCCAGAGTATAAATCAATGCCTTATTTATCAGTGAATCATCGATCAAGGCTCTATCCTCATATCGAGCCAAGTCATAACCTACCGTACCCAGCAGAAAACTCCTACCCCGGGTCAACCCAACTTCCAGTGCCTTTAAATTATGTTCAAATGCTTCCATAGCACTTGAGAGAATTTCTTCGTATGTCTTGGCTTCTTTGACCATAGCTTCGGCGACAACGAGTTGGCTGAGCGAAAGCTTTTCTTCCTCTGCTATCTCGACAAGCTCGCTTAGGGTAAGTATCTCGCCAGAGAGGTCTTGCTTAAACCTTTGAGCCATCTTATCTATTGAATGAATCATAGGAAGATACTCTTTTGTCTTGGATTTTTAATTAGAGTCTGTTTATAAACTACGGTTTTTTAAAAAGTCGTCTTTCCGGCGAA
>JASEIE010000097.1 GCA_030024065.1 Thermodesulfobacteriota bacterium | reverse complement strand
CAGATTAATTCCGGCGGGGTTTAATGCCCCGCTGGAATTTCTAACGGGGTTTACTTCTTGCTTTTCTCCTCCGAGGGTTTTTTCTTTGCTTTCTCTTTCTTCTCCTTCTTTTTAGGCGCCACCTTTCCAAGGACCTCTTTTACTTTTTCTACACGGGACTTCTTCTTCTCTTCTGCCGGGGCAAAGGTGACCAATTCAACAAGGGAGAGGGGAGCTCCGTCCCCCTGACGCCAGCCCATTTTATAAATCCGGGTATAGCCTCCGTGCCTCTCTTTTAGCTGAGGGACAATTTTGTCGAAGAGTTTCTTTACGATGGTCTCGTTCCGAAGTAAAGCAAAGGCCTGTCTTCTCGCATGAAGGGTTCCCTTCTTTCCCAGGGTGATGATCTTATCCGCCCAGCTTCGAAGCTCTTTGCCTTTTGCAAGAGTCGTCTTAATCCGTTCATGCTGAAGGAGTGAAACGAGCATGTTCCTGAACATCAACTCTCGATGCTTCGTATGTCTGCTTAATTTTCTACCTGCTACTCGATGCCTCATCCTTCTCTCCTATCCCACTGCCTCTGATTTCATCTCCTCTTCTTCCTCGTCGGTCTTTTTGTAAGGCCAGTTTTCCAGCTTTGCCCCGAGGCTAAGTCCCATATCATTGAGGATCTCTTTGATCTCGTTGAGGGATTTTCGACCGAAATTTTTGGTGGCCAGAATTTCTGCCTCCGTCTTTTGAACGAGGTCTCCAATGAGCCTGATGTTCGCATGTTTCAAGCAATTGGCAGACCGAACAGAAAGTTCCAATTCATCCACACTCCGATAGAGGTTCTCATTCAATTTATCTATGTCCTGTCGATCATGCTGAACTACCGCCTCCTCCTCTTCTTCTTCTTCCTCAAAAGCGATAAAGATGGAGAGTTGCTCCTTGAGAATCCTGGCGGCAAGGGCTAAGGCTTCCTCGGGGTTTAAACTCCCATCGGTCCAGACCTCTAGATTCAATTTGTCGTAATCGGTGATCTGACCGACTCGCGCATTGGTCACCGTGTAATTTACCTTCCTGATGGGAGAGAAGATGGCATCGATGGGGATGGTCCCAATGGGTTGATTTTCGTCCTTATTTCGCTCTGCAGGCACATACCCCCTGCCCATCTTGACCACCATTTCCATCGAGAGCTTGCCGTCCCTTGTAAGGGTGGCAAGGTGATGGTCCGGGTTGAGGATTTCCACCGAATCGCCCATGAGGATATCGCCTGCCTTTAATACCTTCTGACCTTCCGTTTTGACACGAATCGTCTTTGGACCCTCCGTATGAAGTTTCAGCCTCACCTCTTTGAGATTTAAGATGATCTCTGTGACATCTTCTTTCACGCCGGGGATCGTTGAAAATTCATGGAGCACGCCATCAATTTTTACGGAGGTGATCGCCGCCCCCTGTAAAGAAGAGAGGAGAATCCGTCGAAGAGAATTTCCAATGGTGATGCCAAAGCCCCTCTCAAAAGGCTCAGCCGTGAACTTTCCGTAGAAGGGTGTTAACGTTTCTTTTTCTACTTCCAACCGCCTCGGTCGAATGAGGTCTTTCCAGTTTTTTTGAACCATATTACCTCCCTTGATTGAAAGGGTCTAAGAAGGGTTACTTTGAATATAACTCAACGATCAATTTCTCTTGAATGGGAAGGGTAATGTCCTCCCGGGCCGGCAGACCCTTCACCGTCCCTTTCAGTTGCTCTTTTTCCAATTCCAACCATTGAGGCACACCTCGCCTTGCCACCCCTTCCAGAGACTCTAATATACGGACAACTTTCTTACTCTTTTCTCGCACCTCAATGACATCCCCCGGCTTTATTAGAAAGGAGGGGATGTTTACCTTAGACTGGTTGACCAGGAAGTGGGTGTGTCGCACCAGCTGACGCGCTTCATTTCTGGAATTGGCAAAACCGAGTCGATAAACCGTGCTGTCCAGCCGACGTTCGAGAAGCTGGAGAAGAACCTCTCCCGTGATCCCTTTCCGCCGATCCGCTTCTTTGAAGGTGTTCCGGAACTGATTCTCCAGGAGGCCATACAATCTTTTGACCTTCTGCTTCTCCCTTAACTGGGATCCATAATCCGAGAACTTCTTCCGCCCCTGACCATGTTGCCCGGGCGGATAGGTTCTCCGATCGAAAGCACACTTCTCCGTATAACACCTCTCCCCTTTAAGAAAGAGTTTCAGATTTTCTCTACGACAGAGTCGACAGACCGATTTCGTATATCTTGCCAATGTTTACCCTCCTGTTCTAAGACTGATTACACAGATTAAGTAAAAACATGATTACACCGATTCAGAAAACGGCCCGTTTTACCTGACAACTCTTATTGCCAAAATTTATCAATAAACCAACATGAACCCCTGATGCTTTCAAGTACGAAATTAATTGATGCTTAAAAATGACAGGCATGTTTCCTGCCAGAGATTTTATTTCAACAATGACTTGATCTTCCACCACTAAATCTACTCTAAAGCTGCCAATCTTTTTAGTGAGGTAAAAAACTTCAAATTCTTTTTCTGTTTTGTATCGAAGACCTTTTTCTTCCAATAATAACTTTAACGCATTATGATAAATCTTTTCGTTAAACCCAGGTCCTAACTCTCGGTGAACTTCAAAACAGCATCCGATTATACGTTCCGTAATTGAATGACTTTCTTCCATCCACTCACGCGGTCTTAGACACGTCTCCGTTTGGGAGGACGGCATCCGTTATGGGGAATGGGTGTGACATCTTTAATCACATGGACCCTGAGGCCCGCCGCCTGCAGAGACCGGAGCGCCGACTCTCTTCCGGCTCCGGGGCCTTTAACATAGACATCAATGGATCGAACGCCATGCTCCATCGCCTTTTTAGCAGCATCCTCCGCTGCCATCTGGGCAGCAAAGGGTGTGCTTTTGCGAGAACCCTTGAAGCCCTGTGTGCCGGCGCTTGACCAGCAGATGACATTTCCATCGTGATCGGTGATGGTAATGATGGTGTTGTTAAATGTCGATTGAATATGAGCAATACCCGCCTGAATATTCTTTTTAATCTTTTTTTTCTTTGTCCCTGGCCCTGTGGCCATATTTCCTCCTTTGCCCTGTTAGAAATAAAGCCTCTTCATTTACAGCGGATGAACTTCATAAAATGTCTATCCAAGTTTGAAGCCCCGTTCAACTTTTCTAACGGGGTTTACCTCCCTATGCCTTTTCCTTTTTCTTTCCAACGATCGCCCGCCGGGGTCCTTTTCTTGTCCTCGCATTGGTGTGCGTTCTCTGACCATGAACAGGAAGGGATCTACGGTGGCGAAGTCCTCGATAGGAACCGATGTCCATCAAGCGCTTGATGTCGGTTGCCACTTCCCTCCGGTGATCTCCTTCCACCTTATGTTCCTGTTCAATGATGTCCCGGATGCGGACGATCTCCGATTCGGTCAATTTGTTAACCCGGGTGTCTCTGTTCACATTGGCCTTTTCAAGAATCTGATTAGCCGAGGGCCTTCCGATTCCAAAGATATAAGTGAGAGCGATCTCAACCCGTTTATCCTTTGGAAGATCGACTCCTGCAATACGTGCCATAACTCACTCCTTGTTTAAATCATTTGTAACGATCATCAATGAATCGTAGCTGATTGTCACTTTTTCAATTAAATTCCAATTTCCAAATCCCAAATTCCAAATAAATCTCAATGATCCAAAATTATGTTTCGGTCATTGAAATTTTGGTCATTATTTGGATATTGGTGCTTGGAATTTGGTGCTTATCATTTATCCTTGCCGTTGTTTGTGTTTGGGGTTTTCACAGATGACCCGGATCACCCTTTTTCGTTTCACAATTTTACACTTATCGCAGATCTTTTTTACCGAAGCCCTGACTTTCATGGTCTTAACCCTCAAATCCCCCACCTTTGCTAAAGGGGGAATTATCTATTTCTCCCGAAATATAATTCTTCCCCGGGTGAGGTCGTAGGGTGATAATTCCACCGTCACTTTATCCCCGGGAAGGATCTTAATGAAATGCATTCTCATCTTTCCTGAAATATGGGCCAGCACTCTATGCCCATTTTCCAACTCCACTCGAAACATGGCATTTGGAAGAGTCTCCAGAACCTTTCCTTCAACTTGAATTGCCTCTTCCTTTGGCATCGATTTGCTCCCCTTAACCCTTAAACGGGCGCCGTGTCCAGGACATGAATGATTCGTTCAAAAATTTGATTCTGTCCACCCACTCCCTCGATCACTCGAAGAATCTTCTTGTTCTGGTAATACTGGATGAGAAGAGTGGTCTGCCGTTCATACTCCTTCAGTCGGGTTCGAATCTTTTCTTCCCTGTCATCCTCCCTCTGGTAAAGGGTTCCCCCGCAACGGTCACATATGTTTTCCTGTTTCGGAAGGTGAAAGAAGACGTGGAACATGGCCCCGCAGTTTTTACAGGTCCTCCGGCCAGTCAGCCGTCGCACGAGTTCTTCGGAATCGACCTCGATGTTGATGACGTGGTCAACCGACATTCCGATTTTGGTGAGGATGGTCTGGAGGGCCTCGGCCTGGGCAATCGTTCTCGGAAATCCGTCGAGGATGAAACCGGGGCTGCAATCCGCCGCTCTCAGACGCCCATCAATGATGCCGATCACCACCTCATCCGGAACAAACTGGCCCTTCTCCATGGAGGCTTTTGCCTGTTTTCCCAGTGCGGTCCCTTCCTTCACGGCTGCCCTGAGAATATCCCCGGTGGAGATTTGAGAGATGGAATAACGGTCTACAATCATCTGTGCCTGTGTTCCTTTTCCTGCTCCAGGAGGGCCCAGGAGTATTAAGTTCATCCAGCGTCACCCACCACTTAAGGATCAATGCAAAATGGAAATTTAACATTGCAAATTGCAAAGTCTTTGACCCTCTCTTTACAATTTTCAATCTTCATTTTGCAATTTACAATTTGCAATGAGTTTTACTTTACCCCCGTCTCCCTTTCAATTTGCCCTTCTTCATCAACCCCTCATAGTGCCTTGTCAACATGTGTGCTTCAATCTGCTGGACCGTATCCAGGGCTACCCCTACCACGATCAGCAGGGCTGTTCCTCCAAAATAGAAGGGGACATTGAATCTCCCCATGAGGATGGTGGGGAGCACACAGACGGCCGATACGTAGAGGGCCCCTCCGAGGGTGATGCGGGTGAGGACCTTATCGATATATTCCGCGGTCTTCTGGCCAGGCCGGATGCCAGGGATGTAGCCTCCGAACTTCTTCATATTCTCTGCAACATCGTTTGGATTGAAAATGATAGCTGTATAAAAATAGCAGAAGAAGATGATGAATCCCACGTAGAGAAGATTATACAGGAGCGCATCGGGCCCGAGGCTATTGAGGATCGACTGGATCCACGGAAAAGCCTCCAGCCAGTCCTTTGGCATAAAGCTGGCGATGGTTAGGGGAAACATCAGAATGGAGGAGGCGAAGATGGCCGGGATCACCCCTGCCGTGTTCAGCCTGAGAGGGAGATGGGTGCTCTGTCCACCATAGACCTTTCTTCCCACAATCCGTTTGGCATATTGAACAGGAAGCCTCCGCTGGCTGGTTTCGGCAAAGATGATCGCAGCAATGACCACCACCATGAGGATGATCAGGAACAGGATGCTGATGATGTTGAGTTGTCCGACCCTGAAGAGTTCATAGGTGCTGGCAATGGCATTGGGCATTCTGGCCACAATTCCGGCGAAGATGATCAAGGAGATGCCATTACCGATGCCTCTTTCTGTAATCTGCTCACCCAGCCACATGATGAAAGCGGTGCCAGCAGTGAGTGTGATGACGGTCATGAGCCGGAAGGACCATCCCGGAATCAGCACGATCATCTCACCGGCTGCTCCCCTCATATTCTCCAAACCGACGGCGATTCCAAATCCCTGGATTATGCTGAGGACAACGGTTCCGTACCGTGTATATTGGACAATCTTTTTTCGGCCAATCTCTCCTTCTTTCTGGAGTTGAGCGAGATAGGGAATGACCACCGTGAGAAGTGAGAAGATGATGGAGGCGCTGATATAGGGCATGATCCCCAGGGCAAAGACGGAGAGCCTCTCCAGCGCTCCCCCTGAGAACATATCGATGAGGCTGAAAAGGGTTCCCTTTGCCTGGGCGAAGAAGGAGGCAAGGGCATCTCCATTGATCCCGGGGGTAGGAATATGGACCCCGATGCGATAGATGGCTAAAAAGAGAAAGCTCATCAGGATCCTTCGTTTCAGCTCGGGGATCTTAAAGATGTTCTGGGCGCCTGAAATCATGAACCGATGACCTCCACCCTCCCTGAAGCCATCTCCACCTTCTTAAGGGCAGCTTGGCTCACCTTATGGACACGAATGGTTAAAGGGTGCTGGAGTTCCCCGTCAGAGAGGAGTTTGATGACCTCTCCCTTTTTGCACAGGCCGGACTGACAGAGGAGGCCGGGTTCAACCACCGCGTCTCTGGGAAAACGGTTGAGGTCCTCGATATGGAGGATGGTCACCTTTTGCTTGAAGGGATTTCTGAACCCCCTTTTTGGAAGGCGTCTCTGGAGGGGCATCTGGCCTCCCTCGAAACCTGCCTTGGTCCCTCTGCCGGCGCGGGCTCTCTGGCCTTTGTGTCCCCTACAGGCCGTCTTTCCATGACCGGACCCAATTCCCCTTCCGACTCGTTTTCTCTTCTTTCTCGATCCCTCCGGGGGTTTTAACTCTTCCAGAATCATCACGTTTTCCTTTCCCTCACTCGATCACTTCCACCAGGTGGCTGACATGGTCAATCATCCCCCGGATCTCAGGCCGATCCTGAAGGGTGAGGGTTTGATTCAATCGTCTAAATCCGAGGGCTTTGATGATCTTCTTCTGATTCTCGGGCCGCCCGATTGAACTTCTTCTCCATTTGACCGTGATCGTCTTTTCCACCCCATGCTCCGTTTTCTTCATCGGCAGATCCTCAGTTCTCGGTTTCCTTTTCACCCCTCTTTTGAAGGACCTCTTCCCGGTATTTCAATTGGCCTATTGCCTGAAGGGTGGCCTTGATGAGGTTGTGAGGATTGTTGGAACCCAGGGATTTGGTCAGGATGTTCCCAATCCCCGCAGACTCGGCAATGGCCCTGACCGCCGCACCGGCGATCACCCCTGTTCCTTCCGAGGCTGGCTTGAGCATGACCTTGGAGGCCCCGAATCTTCCCAATACCTCATAGGGAATTGTCTTATTGATGATGGGAACCTTGACCAGATTCCGTTTCGCATGTTCAACCGCTTTGCGGATGGCCTCGGGGACCTCATTGGCTTTTCCCATTCCGCTTCCCACATGACCATTGCTGTCCCCCACGACGACCAGGGCGCTAAAGCTGAATCGTCTTCCGCCTTTTACAACCTTGGCCACCCTGCTAATATGAACTACCCGGTCCGTCAATTCCAGTCTGCTTGGATCAATCTTCGGCAATGTCACTCCCTCCTGAAAAGAGCTCTGAAAAATACCTTACGCTCTCTTGATTACACCGATTACAAAAGATGATTAAACAGATTTTCTGTATTTTCAATGCATTTCTAATCTGTGTAATCGTTTTGTCATCTATCTAATCAGAGATTTCTGGCTTTTTCAGAAATCTCTTAAAAGACCAAACCACCTGCTCTCGCAGCCTCAGCCAAAGCCTTAATTCTTCCGTGATAGAGATACCCATTTCTGTCGAAGACGACTTTCTGAATACCTTTTTCGAGACATTTCCTGGCGATGAGTTCTCCCACCTTTTTTGCCGCTTCCACATTCCCCGGATAGCGAAAACTCCCTTTTAGCTCGGGGCTCAGCGTGGAAGCGCTGACCATTGTTTCTCCTGTTGTGTCCACAATGGCCTGGGCATAGATATGTTTCGGACTCCTGAAGACATTGAGGCGAGGCCTTTCCGATGTTCCCTGGATGCGGTATCGCACCCTCTTCTTTCTTTTCATTCTTGCCAGGGTCTTCTTATTTTCCATTTTTTAACGACTTCCCTCTCTTAGGCTTTTGTCTTCCCCACCTTCTTGCGGATCCGTTCTCCGAGATAGCGTATCCCTTTCCCTTTATAGGGCTCGGGGGGTTTGATGGAGCGAAGTTTAGCAGCTATCGTTCCAACGAGTTGTTTGTCTACCCCCTTGACGGCAATCAGGGTCTGCTTATCCACCTCCACCTTGACCCCTTCCGGAACAGGAAAGAGAATCGGATGGGAGAATCCCAGGGTGAGTTTGAGAACATTGCCCTGTATATCCGCACGGAAGCCCACCCCAACGATCTCAAGCTTTTTTTCAAATCCCTGCGTAACTCCCGTTACCATATTGGCAATGAGACTTCGAGTCAGACCATGAAGGGCTTTCATCTGGCGCCCGTCCTGGTCACGCTGAATGGATATCTTTTCCACATCCACTGAAACAGAGACTCCACGCGGGAGGTCGGAGGTGAGCGTTCCTTTGGGCCCTGTCACTTCTATTTTTAAAGGATCGCAGGAGAGCTTCACTTCCTTTGGCAATAAAATCGGCATCCTTCCAATACGAGACATAATCTATACCTCGAGAGTGGAACGTGGAGGGTGGAAAGTAGAAAAGATTTTAATCAACCTTCTACCCTCTACCCTCCACATTCTGCATTACCACACATTACACAATACCTCGCCACCCACATTGGCTTTCCGGGCCGCCTTATCGGTGAGAATCCCCCTGGGCGTGGAGAGGATCGAGATACCCAGCCCGCTCATGACGGAAGGAATCTGATCGGTTCCGACATAGACCCTTCGCCCCGGTTTGCTCACTCGTTTGATATGAATGATTTCTTTCTGGGGGGCTTCATATTTAAGGAAGATTCGAATCTTCTCGTGTTCGTTTTCATCCTTAACGACTTTAAAATTGGTGATGAACCCTTCCTCTTTTAAAATTTTGGCAATATCGAGCTTTATTTTAGAGTAGGGGACATCCACCTTTTCGAACTTGGCTTTGGATCCGTTTCGAATGAATGTGAACATATTGGCCAATGGATCGGTCATCGACATATAGATCTCCGTAATGTTTACCAGCTGGCTTTAATCACCCCGGGAATCTCCCCCCGGAGGGCATATTTTCTGAAACAGAGACGGCACATACTGAATTTCCGGAGAAAAGCCCTTGGTCTTCCGCAGAGGGGGCACCGGTTATACTGGCGCACCTTAAATTTCTGTTTTTCCTTCGCCTTATTCATCAATGAAAGCTTTGCCAATTTCTTCCTCCTCTAAACCCACGGGTTGATGGTTAGGGTGAGGATGCCCGTTTCGTTAAGAGGTTGCGTCTTGCGCCAAATAACTCTTAAGAGAAACAACGTTTGTCGTTGTCGAAACTCGTATCGAATCTCGTATATGGATACTGGATACTCGAACTTCTAATTTCAAGCCTCTTGCTTCGATACGAGCGTCGTCACCCATAACCATTTAACTATTAAACCAAACTGGCTTCATAACCCTTACCCATTTCCCCGATTACTATTTTCAATTTCTAAAGGGTAGCCCCATCAACCTCAGCAATTCCTTTCCCTCTTCATCGGTCCTTGCAGTGGTGACAATAACGATGTTCATCCCTTTCACTTTGTCAATCTTGTCGTAATGAATTTCGGGGAAGATTAACTGTTCCCGAATACCAAGGGAATAGTTTCCCCTTCCATCGAAAGACTTTCCGGAGAGCCCCCTGAAATCTCTCACCCTCGGAAGGGCAACATTGACCAGACGGTTGAAGAATTGGTGCATCCTCTCCTTGCGGAGAGTCACCATGACCCCAATGGGCATCCCTGTTCTTAATTTGAACTGGGCGATCGATTTTTTGGCCTTGGTGATAACGGGTTTCTGTGCCGAGATGAGGCTAAGCTCCTGAACTGCGGAGTCAAGGATCTTGATATTTTGAATGGCTTCCCCCAGTCCCATGTTGATGACGATCTTTTCCAGTTTCGGAACCTCCATCTTGTTCCGGTAGTTAAAGCGTTTCATCATTGCGGGGACCACTTTCTCCTGATAGACCTCTTTCAATTTGGGCATTCCATCACCTACTTATCAAAGATTTCCCCACATTTCCGGCAGAACCGGGCCTTCTTCCCTCCCTCTAAAACACGATAGCCGATCCGGACGGATTTATTGCATTTTTCACAGAGAAGCATCACATTGGAGATATGGAGAGGCGCTTCCTTTTCTAAAATTCCTCCCCGTTTCTGCTGGCCCTGGGGTCGAGAGTGTTTCTTGATGAAATTGATCTTTTCGATGATCACTCTCTCCTTCTCGGGGATGACTTTCAGTACCCGGCCGCTTTTCCCCTTCTCCTTTCCATTGGTCACCATCACCAGGTCATTCTTTTTGATATAATTTTTGGGGATGATCATTCCAAATTCCTTTCTATGCTTTACAAGACCTCTGGAGCCAGAGAGATGATCTTCATAAACCTTTTTGCCCGGAGTTCCCTGGCGACGGGGCCGAAGATTCGTGTCCCGATGGGTTCTCCCTGAGGGTTAATCAGAACAGCGGAGTTATCATCAAATTTGATATAGGAGCCATCCGGTCGATTGACCTCTTTCTTGGTCCGGACAATGACCGCCCGGGCGACCTCTCCCTTTTTAATCTTGGAATTTGGCATTGCGTCTTTGACGGAGACGATGATGATATCGCCTAAGGTCGCATATTTCCGGCGTGTTCCGCCGAGGACCTTGATGCACCCAAGTTTCCTGGCTCCTGAGTTGTCAGCAACTTCAAGAATACTCCGCATCTGGATCATGATGGACTCCATTACCGAGAGTGGAATGTGGAGAGTGGTAAGTGGACAAATGATTTCTCTAAACGACCTTCCACCTTCTACATTCTACTATCCATTTATGGTTAGGCGGCCCGTTCAAGGATTTCTTTGACCCGCCATCTTTTGTCTTTGCTGAGCGGCCGGGTCTCGATCAGGCGGACCTTGTCGCCGATGCGACACTCGTTTTTTGCGTCGTGGGCCTTGACCTTTGTCCTCTTCCGCACATATTTCTTGTAGGTGGGATGGAGGACCAGACGATTGACCATCACGACGACGGTCTTATCCATTTTGTCGCTCGAGACCATACCTGTTAATGTCTTTCTTTTTCCTCTTTCTTCCATTGACTTTATTTCCCTTTACCCCGTTAGAAATAATGCCCCGCTGCTCCCTCCGGGCTAGAGGCCCTCTGGGCCAGCGGCTGCAGCGGGGTTACATTTCAGATTAATTCCGCGGGGTTTAATGCCCAGCTGGAATTTCTAACGGGGTTTACTGAGAGCCCTCTCCTTGAGGATTGTCTTCACCCGGGCGATGTCCCCCTTGACCTGAGGGATCCGCATCGTATTCTCCAATTGCCCGGTGGCACGCTGGAAACGGAGATTGAAGAGTTCCTCGTGAAGCTCCTTTTCTTTATGAATCAATTCCCCTTCGCTCTGGAGGCGGAGATCTTTTGTTTTCATGAATGGCTCCCCCTCATGATAAACCTTGTGGAGATGGGCAATTTATGGGAGGCCAAAAGGAAGGCTTCCCTTGCCCTCTCCTCCGGGACCCCCTCCATCTCATAGAGAATTCTGCCCGGACGGATGACGGCAACCCAATCTTCAGG
>JASEIE010000096.1 GCA_030024065.1 Thermodesulfobacteriota bacterium | reverse complement strand
ATTTAAAAGTGCAAGACTTTATTGAAATTACTATAGGTTTATATTAGTCAATGAGATTAAGAAATTGTTTTGGATACAATTTTATAAGGTTTCTTTAAGCTGTTGGATAAATTGGGGCAATTTCGATACAATATATTTCATTGAACGGGACTCACATTGTTCAAGCACATAAACGGTCAGGAGTGGAAAAATAATGCTATATTCCCCCCAAATTTGCACAAGTTTATCTTCGTCAGCCGAAGAGTACTTACCCCATGTTAAAGCTTCGCTGAAAGTACAGCTGGATAAACTTCCTTCTCTTTTGATCGCGGTACAAATTTGTAATCCACGTTCCGCGCCCTCAAAATCGATACCAAGTATTTGGCTGATGGTGGGGCCTGTTTGCTGTATGAAGTTTTTCGGTCCACCACCGCCGAGCATAATGAATCCTGTTTGGCCCGCGGAATCAAAGACATCCCTTTGACCGGATAGAAATAGGGGATATCCCTTAAATCTTTTACACCAGTGTTTACTCAATGTCTATATCGGGATTTGGAAAGACAGATTTTTCTTGACTTATTTTTCTTAGATATATTATATCTATCTTGGGTATTCAGTTGACTCCATTTCAGTTTTCAAAAACCCAGACTTTTCGAATACTTATATGAAAATGGTAACCTAAACTCAAAATCGTGGATAACACGTTTCAAACAGGAGTTGCTTAGTAAATGATCAATAAAGATAAAGGTAAGTCAAAATTCCTTCGAGAGCCTATCCGACATTTAAATCTTAGGGAATTAGAGAATTTTTTCGATCTGGTTCAAGCTTTTCAACATACCTCCTTTCAAAGTCGTAATATCTATAAATGCTTTGAGGTTTACCGTAAGATGCTCAATGATCCTACCTGCTTAATCTTCATAGGATTATCTGGAGCAATGATCCCGGGGGGATTACGTAAGGTGATCCGAGATATGATTGAGATGAAACTGGTTGATGTCATCGTTTCCACCGGTGCGAACATTTTCCATGACATCTATGAGAGTTTGGGGTATCAGCATTATGTGGGTTCCGAGGATGGAGATGATGACACACTGCGAAGACATCGGATCGTTCGAGTCTATGATGTCCTGATGGATGATGATAAAATCAATCAGGTCATTTACCTTCTCTCAAAGGTTCCAGAAGGGTTAGAGGAAAGAGTGGTTTCCTCAAGGCGTTATTTGGAGGTTTTGGGAAGCCACCTCAAAGATGGGGAATCGATTCTCAGGACAGCTTCTCAACACGGGGTTCCTGTCTTCGTCCCCGCTTTGAGCGATAGTTCTATCGGCATCGGTCTTACATTGCTTCATGCTCAAAAGAAGTCTTCCTCAGAGAGGCTCGTCATTGATCATATTCAGGATAGCTATGAGATCGCCCAATTGAAGAGGAGGGCATCGTCGACAGGGGCCATTTATATTGGTGGAGGGGTTCCGAAGAACTATATTCAACAACTCGGACCGGTGAACGAACTTTTATTTCAGCAAGAGAGCGGTCACCGGTATGCGTTTCAGATCACCACCGATGATCCCAAATGGGGGGGACTCTCCGGCTGCACCTTTGAAGAAGCGAAATCATGGGGAAAGATTGAGAAAAGATCCTCCTATGCCGCCGTCTATATGGATTCGACCGTGGCTCTCCCTCTTTTAGTTGGGGCGATCCTTCAAGAAGGGAAAGCCTATCGAAAAAGGAAAAGGCGCCAATTTATATGGACTCAAGACAGGCTCAAATCCATCCAATGGGCTTAACCGTCATTTATTGGAGTGTTCATAACGATTAGATTCCAACTCAGTTTTAATTTCAATAAGGAGGTCTCATGACTTTCGAAATAGAACTGAGGAAGGCGGTGGGAGATTTGGGAGGGTGGTTTAATGCCCATGCCCATCTCGACAGGGCTTTTGTGATGGAGTCGAAGTATATGAAGCATGCAGATATGGACCCTTGGGAAATTGCAACCTATCCCCTGGAAGCAAAACAACACACGACCGGTGCTCTTCATGAAGGGATCGCCTATACGAAAGCATCTCTTGAAGAGCGCATCATTCAAGCTTTAGAAAGATCCATTGAATTGGGTACGAAGAGAATTGACAGTTTTATAGACACCACAGCGGATATCATTGGTTTAAGGGCTCTCGAAGTCGCCCTGGATTTGAAGGAACGATTTAAGAAAAGGATAGATTTTCGCGTAGGGGCATATCCCATTTTTGGATTTATTGACTCGGAAAAGGAGCGCTGGGAAGTATTCGAAGAGGGAGCCAAGATGGCGGATTTTATTGGGACCCTTCCCGAACGTGATATGCGTCCTAGGCACATTGGGTTTAAAGAACATTTCAAGCGTGTCATTGAACTTGGAAATAAGCTGGGAGGGAAGGAAATTCACATGCATGTTGATCAGACGAACCGTCCCGATGAAAATGGTACCGAGACGCTGATTGAAGCAGTCCGATGGTTGCGGCCAGACAAAAGAGGATATGATGAGAAGCGGCAGCCGACGGTATGGGCAGTTCATGCCCTCTCCATTGCCTCATATAGCGAAGAGAGATTCCGGCGGGTTTTGGAGGGGATCAAAGAGACAAATATTGGGATCATCGTTTGTCCAGGTGCGACTCTCTCCAACAAACAATATAGAGACATCCTGGTGCCGATGCACAACAGTATCACAAGGGTGCTCGAACTTTTGCTTGAGGATATTCCGATCAGACTGGGGACAGATAACGTAGAGGATTTTTTCATGCCTGCAGGAAATTTTGATATGTACCACGAGATGAGAGATGCGGCGAACACCTTGCGGTTTTACAACTTCACCACCTGGGCAAAGATTGCGACTGGAAACCGCCTTAACGAAGTAGATAAAATGAAGGTCAGAAATGCATTGCAAAGTTAAGCGAGAAATGGATTTCCAGCTCTAATATTCGTGCTTACCCCATGTTAAAGCTTCGCTGAAAGTACAACTGGATAAACTTCCTTCTCTTTTGATCGCGGTACAAATTTGTAATCCACGGTCCGCGCCCTCAAAATCGATACCAAGTATTTGGCTGATGGTGGGGCCTGTTTGCTGTATGAAGTTTTTCGGTCCACCACCGCCGAGCATAATGAATCCTGTTTGGCCCGCGGAATCAAAGACATCCCTTTGACCGGATAGAAATAGGGGATATCCCTTAAATCTTTTACACCAGTGTTTACTCAATGTCTATATCGGGATTTGGAAAGACAGATTTTTCTTGACTTATTTTTCTTAGATATATTATATCTATCTTGGGTATTCAGTTGACTCCATTTCAGTTTTCAAAAACCCAGACTTTTCGAATACTTATATGAAAATGGTAACCTAAACTCAAAATCGTGGATAACACGTTTCAAACAGGAGTTGCTTAGTAAATGATCAATAAAGATAAAGGTAAGTCAAAATTCCTTCGAGAGCCTATCCGACATTTAAATCTTAGGGAATTAGAGAATTTTTTCGATCTGGTTCAAGCTTTTCAACATACCTCCTTTCAAAGTCGTAATATCTATAAATGCTTTGAGGTTTACCGTAAGATGCTCAATGATCCTACCTGCTTAATCTTCATAGGATTATCTGGAGCAATGATCCCGGGGGGATTACGTAAGGTGATCCGAGATATGATTGAGATGAAACTGGTTGATGTCATCGTTTCCACCGGTGCGAACATTTTCCATGACATCTATGAGAGTTTGGGGTATCAGCATTATGTGGGTTCCGAGGATGGAGATGATGACACACTGCGAAGACATCGGATCGTTCGAGTCTATGATGTCCTGATGGATGATGATAAAATCAATCAGGTCATTTACCTTCTCTCAAAGGTTCCAGAAGGGTTAGAGGAAAGAGTGGTTTCCTCAAGGCGTTATTTGGAGGTTTTGGGAAGCCACCTCAAAGATGGGGAATCGATTCTCAGGACAGCTTCTCAACACGGGGTTCCTGTCTTCGTCCCCGCTTTGAGCGATAGTTCTATCGGCATCGGTCTTACATTGCTTCATGCTCAAAAGAAGTCTTCCTCAGAGAGGCTCGTCATTGATCATATTCAGGATAGCTATGAGATCGCCCAATTGAAGAGGAGGGCATCGTCGACAGGGGCCATTTATATTGGTGGAGGGGTTCCGAAGAACTATATTCAACAACTCGGACCGGTGAACGAACTTTTATTTCAGCAAGAGAGCGGTCACCGGTATGCGTTTCAGATCACCACCGATGATCCCAAATGGGGGGGACTCTCCGGCTGCACCTTTGAAGAAGCGAAATCATGGGGAAAGATTGAGAAAAGATCCTCCTATGCCGCCGTCTATATGGATTCGACCGTGGCTCTCCCTCTTTTAGTTGGGGCGATCCTTCAAGAAGGGAAAGCCTATCGAAAAAGGAAAAGGCGCCAATTTATATGGACTCAAGACAGGCTCAAATCCATCCAATGGGCTTAACCGTCATTTATTGGAGTGTTCATAACGATTAGATTCCAACTCAGTTTTAATTTCAATAAGGAGGTCTCATGACTTTCGAAATAGAACTGAGGAAGGCGGTGGGAGATTTGGGAGGGTGGTTTAATGCCCATGCCCATCTCGACAGGGCTTTTGTGATGGAGTCGAAGTATATGAAGCATGCAGATATGGACCCTTGGGAAATTGCAACCTATCCCCTGGAAGCAAAACAACACACGACCGGTGCTCTTCATGAAGGGATCGCCTATACGAAAGCATCTCTTGAAGAGCGCATCATTCAAGCTTTAGAAAGATCCATTGAATTGGGTACGAAGAGAATTGACAGTTTTATAGACACCACAGCGGATATCATTGGTTTAAGGGCTCTCGAAGTCGCCCTGGATTTGAAGGAACGATTTAAGAAAAGGATAGATTTTCGCGTAGGGGCATATCCCATTTTTGGATTTATTGACTCGGAAAAGGAGCGCTGGGAAGTATTCGAAGAGGGAGCCAAGATGGCGGATTTTATTGGGACCCTTCCCGAACGTGATATGCGTCCTAGGCACATTGGGTTTAAAGAACATTTCAAGCGTGTCATTGAACTTGGAAATAAGCTGGGAGGGAAGGAAATTCACATGCATGTTGATCAGACGAACCGTCCCGATGAAAATGGTACCGAGACGCTGATTGAAGCAGTCCGATGGTTGCGGCCAGACAAAAGAGGATATGATGAGAAGCGGCAGCCGACGGTATGGGCAGTTCATGCCCTCTCCATTGCCTCATACAACGAAGAGAGATTCCGGCGGGTTTTGGAGGGGATCAAAGAGACAAATATTGGGATCATCGTTTGTCCAGGTGCGACTCTCTCCAACAAACAATATAGAGACATCCTGGTGCCGATGCACAACAGTATCACAAGGGTGCTCGAACTTTTGCTTGAGGATATTCCGATCAGACTGGGGACAGATAACGTAGAGGATTTTTTCATGCCTGCAGGAAATTTTGATATGTACCACGAGATGAGAGATGCGGCGAACACCTTGCGGTTTTACAACTTCACCACCTGGGCAAAGATTGCGACTGGAAATCAGCTCAATGAGATGGATAAGATGAAGATAAGAAACGCACTGAACAGTTAACGAAGGAATATTTGGATTAGAAAAAAGGAGGGCCATTCTTTAAAACCGACGATCGGAGATGTCAAGCAGGGATCATTTGAAAAAAGAACCTCTTCCTTAAAGAAAAGGAAATGGATCATATTAAATTTTCTACTCTTCTTAATATATTAGGTGAATGGGTGAATGAAATTAGAACTCGCGCCCCCAAAGGCGCCTCGAACTCAGAAATAACGGATCTTGGCCAAGTCAACCAACTTCAGCCCATCCTCTCAGAACTTCAACTTTCTTTAAAGAACTTAGTTTTACAGAACATGGGATTTGGTGCCTTCTCGGAAATATTCGGAAGAGAAGGTCCTCGGGATCAGAATTTTTTCGACTCCATCCCAATCCGATGCTGGGTGATCAATCATTCGGGGGTCATTGAGGAAGCCAACGAAACCATGATCAATATGATTCCAGAAAGCCAGGGTTTGGCAGTCGGTTCAGATCTCTATCGTCATTTTCATAATCCGATAGCCCTAAGGATGAGAGAAAAAGTGGAGGAGGTCATTCGCACTAACCAAGATGCTCATTTAATTGAAGAAATATGGCCTTACCTGATCCATACGATCACTCCACTTTCCCGGCAGAAGGATCAAAGAAAAAGGATCGCCATACTTACCTATAAACTTTCAGGTAAATTAGAAGAAAAAGTTTTAAGAGAAACCGAAGAACGGTACCGTCAACTTGTTGAACTCTCACCCGATGCCATCGTCGTTCATACCGGAATGAAAGTAGTTTACATCAATACCGCCGGAATAGAACTTTTCGGCGCCACCCACCCAGAAGATCTCATCGGCAAACCTGTATTGGATTTAATACATCCAGATGATCGAGAATTTGTGCGGGCACGGATAAAAAAAATTGAATCCGAAGGGGTCTCCTCTCCTCTAAGAGAATATCGAATTGTTCGATTTGACGGGAAAGTTGTAGATATCGAAGCAAAGGGAACACTGATCATATACCAAGGCCGACCATCAAATTTAGTGATCTTAAGGGATATGACCGTCCGTAAGGCTGCCGAAAGGGAGTTAAAGGCGCTCAATGAGAGGTTGAGTAAAGAACAAAAGCATCGGAAATTTTTGTCCAAGAGGTTGATCGACTTATTAGAAAGAGATCGTCATGAAGTGGCCATGGAACTTCATGATCACATCGGTCAACTATTAACGAATATGAAAATGGATTTGGAGATTATTTCATCCGAGATGAAACATGCAAAACCAGAACTGCAATACCGGATCAGGACGGCCCATAAGAAAACAATATATGCCATCTCCGATCTAAAGAAGATCGCTCATGGACTGATGCCAGAAATCATAAAAAATCTTGGCCTCATCCCCTCTCTGCGAGCTCTCATCAATAACATCGATCCACAATTAGGGTTAAACATTCATTTCTTTACCAAAGATATCCATGCGCGATTCGATATGGACAAAGAACTTGCGATCTATCGCATCGCTCAAGAAGCGTTATCAAATATTATCAAGCATTCCCACGCCAAACAGGTATTCATTAATCTTATTAGAAGGGATCCCCTCATCTTATTCAGTGTCGAAGACGATGGGACGGGGTTTGAGATCGACGAGAAGATGCTTATCACTTCCGATCAAGGACCTCTCGGACTCCATATCATGAGGGAAAGGATTGTCCAACTGGGCGGAGAATTAACCATCGACTCGCGAAATGGTGCCGGGACTCACATTCTCGCCGAATTACCGCTTTGAAGACCCATTCTGAGAGTCCCTCTATTTGAACGAAAGGAATCGTTGATGCCCCAAACGAATATTTTCATCGTCGATGATCATGGTGTTGTGATTGAAGGAATCAAGAGTGCTTTCCGTAACCGTGAGGAATATGAGGTGATAGGTGTCGCTTACAGTGGCCGTCAAGCGATCGAAATGGTTAAGTCTATGAGACCGAATATTGTGATCATGGACATTTCGATGCCTGAATTAAATGGAATTGAGGCCACGAAACGGATAAAAGAATTTTTTCCTGACATCAAAATAATCATTTATACGATGTTCTCCAATGAGGAATTTGTCATTGAGCTTTTCAAGTTAGGCATCTCCGGTTATGTTCTGAAACAAGATCCTTTTTCAGACCTTGTCCTGGCCATTGATGCGGTGAATACTGGCGGATCCTATTTCAGCACGTCTGCGCCAAAAATCTTATCAGAGCACATCAAGACCTTGGAAGATGGGAAGAAAGGCATTGGCGTTTTGAGCGTGCGTGAATATGAGGTCTTCAAACTTTTAGCGGATGGAAAATCAGTCAAACAGATTGCCGGAAAATTATTCATCAGTCCCAAAACCGTGGAGTCACATAAATATAGCATCATGACGAAACTGGAGGCGCAGACTGTCACGGACCTCACCAAAATGGCTATAAAACATAAAATTATCAAACTATCCTAAATACTTCTAAATTTCCCAACTAGGCCACCGAACGTCCATCCAATTGGTCATTTACTCAAACACTCAAGTCAAGATGGTCGTTCATAATCAGAGTTATCCTTAGGAAAAAGTATGAGAAATATCAGGATACCCTAAAAAAGATGTAGGAAGTTGAGAAACAAAAAAACCTCCTTTTGGATTCATAGGTTTGGTGATATATAGATATCACCCGCAAGGTTAAAACAAAAGGAGGTCATCAGTATGATACAGCAAACCGTCTTTCCATTCAAGCTGGAGATGACGAAAGAGAAATTGACGGCTCACGGAGGTCTCGCATTGATGGCGGAGTTCAACCACGGGATTGGGTTGAGGGAGCTGACAGATCGGTATCTACCCTCCCCTGGGAGCAATCGGGGTTTTGACCCTTCGGTGATGGTGGATAGCGTGGTGTTAATGTTGCAGGGAGGCGGGAGGAGTCTTGAAGATCTAAGGGAGTTAAAAAATGAAGACGGTTTAATGAAGTTGATTGGTGGGGATGAGATTCCCGAGCCTGATACGGCGGGAGATTGGCTAAGGAGGATGGGAGAGCCGAAGGCGGGGCAGTTGGGATTAGAGGGGTTGGATCGGGTTCGGGATAAGATCAATGAAAGGATTTTGAAAAGGGACGGGATCAAGGAATATACGTTAGATGCGGATGCAACCGAGATTATTGGGGAGAAGGCAGATGCCTTGTTCACATATAACGGATGTTCACCCCTGCTTTTCATATAACACATTGAAATTGTTATGATTTATATATTTTTTCCTTTTAAATGTAGTCACTAATATATTTCTAATGTATGAAAATATATCTTGACAATGCATGAGTAAATGTGATATGAAGTAGTCATGCATATCGTCGAAAACCAATCAGGTCCAAAAACGGGTAAGAAAATCTACCGATCCATTCTGTTAAGAGAATCTTACCGCGAGAATGGAAAGGTCAAGAAGCGAACTATAGCCAACCTCTCCCATTGCACGCCCGAGGAGGTTGCTGCTATCAAATTAGCCTTAAGGCATAAGGAGGATCTGACGGTTTTAGGATCGTTGAAGGAGTCGGTTGAGCTTCAGGAGGGACTTTCAGTAGGAGCGGTTTGGGTTGTTTACCAGGTAGGCAAAGGCTTGGGCCTTGAGAAGGCGTTGGGGGCTGACTTTGAGGGCAAGTTGGCCTTTTGGCAGGTGATCGCCCGAGTGATCGATCAAGGATCCCGGCTTTCAGCGGTTCGGTTAGCGCAGACGCATGGGGCATGTGATGTTTTGGAGATGGGACGGGGGTTTGATGAGAACAATCTTTATGACAATCTCAGATGGTTAGCGGATCATCAGGAAGAGATTGAGCGGCGTCTTTTTGTCCTCAGGCGTGGCAAAGCAAAGCCAAAACTCTTTCTTTATGACGTCACCAGTAGTTATCTGGAGGGGGAGAAGAATTATTTTGGTGAATATGGTTATAGTCGAGATGGGAAGAAGGGGAAGCAGCAGATCGTGATCGGTTTATTGTGTGATGAGGATGGAGATCCGATAGCCATAGAAGTGTTTTCGGGCAACACGCAGGATACGCGCACATTTGGCTCCCAGGTGAAGAAAGTGGCAGAGGGATTGGGATGTCAGGAGGTGACCTTTGTCGGGGACCGAGGGATGATCAAAAGGACCCAGATCGAGAATCTTCCGGAAGGGTTTCACTATATTACGGCAATCACGAAACCGCAGATCGAGGGGCTCATGAAGAGAGGGCTCATCCAATTTGGATTATTTGATGAGAAGGTGTGTGAAGTGGAGGAGGGAGGGATTCGTTATATCTTAAGACGGAACCCGGTACGGGTGGAGGAGATGGAGAAGAGTCGTTTATCGAAGCGACGTGCTCTGGAGGAATTGGTTAGCGAAAAGAACGTTTATTTATCGGAACATCCGAGGGCCAAAGTATCCACTGCCTTAGAGAAAGTGAAAAGCAAGATTAAGTTGCTTCGTCAGGAGCAATGGCTGAGCGTGAAGGCACAGGAGAGGCAATTAAGCCTGGAGCAAGACGATGCCGTGCTCAAAGAGGAATCGCTTTTGGATGGTTGCTATGTGATTAAGACGGATCTTGCCAAGGAAGTGGCAGACAAGCAACTCATCCATGATCGATACAAGGATTTGGCGGAGGTTGAAAAGGCGTTTCTTGACTGCAAGACGACCATCTTGGAAGTTCGGCCTGTTTTTGTACGATCGGAGAAAAGTACGCGGGGGCACGTGTTGGTGGTGATGCTGGCGTATATGATCATACGCAAATTACGTAAGGCTTGGGCACCACTGGATATGACGGTCGAAGAAGGGCTCAAACAGCTATCCACCCTTTGCTCGGTGGAGATAAAAGTCAAAGATCATGGTTCCTGTCTAAAGATTCCAATGCCTCGCGAAAAGTCGCGGGAACTGTTGAAGGCATTGGATGTTCGAATGCCTACAGTTTTACCTCATCGGGAGGTACGTGTAGTCACCAGAAAAAAACTACCTGAACAACGTAGAATGTCTTAAAATACAACCATTAGGCCCCTTTCATCTCTCTTTCATCAGGGGTGAACATCCGCTGGAAATTAAGCCGCTTTGCAAGAACCAGAACAGACTCGGTGGTCTACAGGACCTCCTTTTATGCTACTGGGGACAGGACCGTATATAAAATAAAAATTGGAGAATAAAATAACAGATTTGAACAGGTATCTAAAGATGATTGGGAATCAATGTCCCCTTCTGTATGAGAGTCAACCCCTGGCAGCCTGTTGATAGGCTCCCCCATATCTATCCCAATATCTTTTTTAACTCTTCTCCATCCTTTACCGGAGGCAGGCAGGTGAACCCTTTACAGACAAAGGTGATGGGAATCTCTGTCGCTTCTTTCTCCATTAGAAATGGAAACCAATCCCCTTCGGCGGGCCCCCGGGGATCCCTGAGGCTTAAGATTTTATTGGGGAGGTAGGCGAGGCAAATCTCTTTTAGCATGGACTTTGTCCTGTGATCATCCCTGGAACCGATGATCCCGATCTCCTCCGGACTTAAAAAGAAGGAGAGACCGGACAGCATATGGGCAAATCCGGAGGAATGTTCTGAGAGGAAGTTGTAAAAAAGTTGCAGGGTCTGTTCTGCCTTCTTTTTAAGACCCTCTTCTCCTGTGAGATAGCCAAGCCTCAATAGATTAAATACCCCTACGGAATTGGCCGATGGGATGGCATTGTCATAAGGGCTTTTTGACCGGGCAATCAGGGATTCGTTCTCTGCCCCTGTAAAGAAGAAGCCTCCGTTTTTATCATCCCAGAATTGATGAATCATTCTTTCATTAAGATTGTTTGCTTCTTTAAGATACTGAACATTAAAGGTGGCTTCATAAAGATCGATGAGCGCCTGAATGAAAAAGGCGTAATCTTCCGAATAGCCCTTAACATGCCATCTTCCTTTGTTAAAGACCCTCATTAAATCGCCTTGCTTCACAATTCCATCAAGGATAAAATGGATAGCTCCTTCTGCTCCTTTGAGATATTCCTCCTTTCCGGTTAATTTGAATCCGTCGACAAAACCGGAGGCCATCA
>JASEIE010000095.1 GCA_030024065.1 Thermodesulfobacteriota bacterium | reverse complement strand
CCCTGAGAATTGGTTTTTCTTTACCCTTCTTTAAGATGATCTTGGGAAGTGCACCCATAATTCTAACAATGGATAGGGGGATAGGGAGATGGGGTGATGGGGGGAAAGAGAGTAACGCATGGGGTGTGATTAAACACTTATGCTACCGAATTCTACTTAAATCGATAATAATTTTATACATGACGACAGAAGTCTTATGTGGTTTGTCATTCCGGGCTTGACCCGGAATCCAGTGTTTTCCTGGATTCCTGCTTTCGCAGGAATGACGTCCTTTGCTATGATTTAAGTCGCTGTATATATTTTGAATTCCCATTATGGAATTTTGGATTTTTCGAAACCTAAAACCTGCTTTTTCGGCACCGCCAAGTAAGGAAATCATTCATCATGTGTTTGTTTGAATTAATCTCCCTATCCCCCTATCTCCTTATCTCCCCATCTCTTCTGCCAAGCGCCTTCTCAAGCACATTTCTAATAAATTCGGAATAGGCCAGACCCTGAACTTTGATGGCTCTGGCCATTCCGGATTGGGGTGAGATATCCGGGTTGGGATTGACTTCCAGCACATAAATCTTTCCGTCCCGATCGATACGCATATCCACACGAGCATAGTCCCGACAACCAAAAAGCTTAAAGGCTCTGATGGCTATATATTCCACCCTCCTCTTCATCACCCATTCCAGGGGGGCGGGACAGATCGGCTTGGACTTTTGATATTCGATGCTCTCCGGCACCCACTTTGCTTCATAGCCGCAGATTCGGGGCACCTCTTCCGGGAACTCAGAATAGTCGATCTCGGAGATGGGAAGGACTTCCACCTTTCCATTGGTCTCCATCAAACCCACATTCAATTCCCTGCCCTCAATGTACTCCTCCACCAGGGCGGGTTGATGATACTTTCCGATCACATACTGGATCCGTCTGTTCAGGGCCTCATCGTTATGGACCACACTCTCCTTTGAAATCCCGAGACTTCCGTCCTCGTGAAGGGGCTTGACGATGATCGGAAAGATATTCCCCTTCAGGGATCCGACCTCACGATCGAAGGTTTTATATCGGGGGGTGAGGATACCCTGAGAGGAAAGAATATCCTTCACCTTCCCTTTATCCTGGCACAATCCCAGGGTCAGAGGGGAAGATCCCGTATAGGGAATCCGAAAGAGGTCCAACAGCGCGGGGATGTTCATCTCCAGACAGGCATTCCCATACACACTCTCACACAGGTTGAAGACGACATCAGGTTGAATCTCCTTCAACCAGTGAATGACGGGATGGATCTCATTGCGAACGGCCATCACAAAACATCGATGTCCAAGAGAGCAAACCGCCTCTTCGACGGCGCCGATCTCCTCGATGATGGCATCCTCTGCAAGGATATCCTTCTCCTCCCCTTTCTGGAGCCGTTCAAGGAGGTTGTAGAGGATAGCCACTTTCAATTCAGGCCTTTCCATCTCCCTTCCTTTCCATAGCCCTGAACCCAACGTGGTTCAGGGCTATGCCATCACTCTCTTCGTCGCGACCTTTTCCTCCCCGTTGAACCTCGTCTTCTTGAACTCGATGATATTCGGCTCCGGATATTCGTAAATCTTCCCTTCATAATTTCTCAAAACGACCTTTCCTTTTCCTCTCGAGACCAGATAGGCAGGCTCGACAGGGATCTTCCCTCCTCCGCCTGGCGCATCCACCACATAAGTGGGAATCGCATAACCCGTGGTGTAACCGCGGAGTTTCTCTATGATCTGAATCCCTGTGGCGATGGAGGTCCTGAAATGTTCCGTCCCGGTGGCCAGATCACATTGATAGATATAATAAGGCCGGACCCGGATCTTCAGGAGCTCATGAACCAGCTTCTTCATGATATTGGGTTTATCATTGATCCCCTTGAGAAGAACGGTCTGGCTTCCCAGAGGAATCCCCCCGTCTGCCAGATCATTGCAGGCCTTCCTCACGGCATCGGTGATCTCCTTGGGATGGGTGAAATGGATGGACATCATAATGGGATGGTACTTCTTCAACATCTTCACCAACCCACTGGTGATCCTCTGGGGAAGGGTCACCGGAACCCTCGTCCCGATTCGAAGAAGTTCAATATGGGGGATTGTCCTCAAGCGACTCAAGATCTCTTCCAGCCTCTCATTTTCCAGGAGGAGGGGATCCCCCCCGGAGAGAAGGACATCTCGAACCTTGCGATGGCTCTTTAAATATTTGAGGACCTCCTCAAAATTTCCCTGTGTGATGGATTGCTCCGTGCATCCCACCAATCGCCTCCGGGTACAATACCGGCAATAGACAGCGCATTGATCGGTGACGAGCAGGAGCACTCGATCCGGGTAACGGTGGACAAGGCCCGGCAGAGGAGAGTCTTTATCCTCTCCGCAGGGATCGACCATATCGTTCTTGGAGAGGTGTCGCTCCTCGATCCTGGGAATCGCCTGCCTCCGGATGGGGCAGTTTGGATTGGCCGGGTCCATCAGGCCGACAAAGTAAGGGGTGACGGCCAGGGCCAACCTTCCTTTTGAATATTTAATTCCCTCGATCTCCTCCGATGTCAATTCGATGATCTCCTTCAACTGGTCTAAAGTGGTAATCCGATGCCGGAGTTGCCATCTCCAGTCATTCCATTCTCTCTCTGAAACCTTCTTCCAGAATAGGGGGACGGTCTCCTTTGTCTCAACGATTCCTTTCTCTTCTTCTGAAATGGGAAATAATCCAGGCTGTAAAGACCTCTCGATTCTTCTCGGCGGGACAGATAAATTAGAGTCTGAGGCAGGCTCCATCTTCACTCCTTCCCGCATCCCTGCCGGCGGGGCTCAGTTTCTTTGGAAATAAAAAAGGAGATGTCATGCGATACCTCCCCCTCCCAAAAAAGAAAGCGCCCTCTTTCCTGGAAAGCAGGCATGCACCTTTTCTTCTTTTTTCGTTGATGTCGAATGATCTCTTCCTCTCTTTTAATAGATGAATCAATTTGGGTTGGCGTCCCCTCTGCAAGCGAGGGGGCGCCAACGCTTCACCATGAGAATAAACCCCTCCACTGTTATCACCAAGCCGATGACCCCATTTACCCCGTTAGAAATAATGCCCTGCTGCTCTGCAGCGGGGTTATATTTCAGAATAATTCCGGCGGGGTTTAATGCCCCGCTGGAATTTCTAACGGGGTTTACTTCTTTTTTGGAGCTTCAGCAGGTTTCGCAGCTGGTTTCTCTGCCGGTTTCTCCGCTGGAGGAGCTGCCGGAGGAGCTTCAGCAGGCTTTGGTGCTTCTTTGACCGCTGGTTTCTCCGGAGTTTTAGCTTTACATCCAATCCCCATGGCGGCTAAATTAATAACCAGAACCAACGCGAATAAGAGCAAAATCCACTTCCTCATCTGTCTTCACCACCTTTCTGTTTGGATCGGGAACCCTCCCTCTCTTTTACCGACGAAGAGAACTTCACTTCGTCGGGGAAAGAAATCTCCCGGATGACCCTTCTCAACCGTCTTGGCTCAACAGGTTTTTTGATGATACGGTGAATACCTGTCTGTTTAAGACATTGGATGAGTTCATCGGTTACCAAAGGGCTCATCAGGATGAAACGATCATTCCATTTCCTCAGAAGAGGAAGCCATCTTTCCAGGGCTTCCATCTCTAAATCGGCTAAGATCATTCCTCCCTTGACATCCTTTTTCCTCTTCTCCAATTCTGATATATCTTCAATCTCCTCAACCTGAAAACCATACTTTTTTAAGATCTTATTCAGACTGAGTCGCACAAACTCGTCTTTATCAAGAATAAAGGCCCATTTCACCCGTTCCTTCATAACAAGGGTGTTAATATCAATTTTCGTGCCAACTTTTTCCAAAATCTTTGGGGTCGAGCATTCTAATAATTGAATGATTTTAAATGGTTACAAATTTGTCTTTTGCTTGAGACCCTTAACCATTCCAGGGAACTAAAAAAAGGGGGGGGGAATAGCACTCTTTTCCCATCAAGAAGCGACAAAATGCCATTCTTTCAAAGACCTTTTTTCACTAATGCGACTTTTTGTCGCACTTTCTTTCCCTATTCTCTTTTTAAAGTGATGGAGATTTTGGAAACATCTTTGGCGGGGGGACGAATGCTATTCCATTTCAAACAGTTAAAGTATTACATTTCTCCCAATTTGCGGTGGATCGTTCGTACATTAATTCCCAATAACCGGGCGGCCTTCCGCTTATTCCCTTTTGCTGCCTTCAGGGTCCGGATCACCATCTCCCTCTCTACTTCTTCAAGAAGAGTCCCGATCTTAAAGGAAATCGCTCCAGGCTCCTCCTTGGAATCACTGATCTCCTGGGGAAGATGGTGAATATCCAGCACCTCCGGGCTATTGATGACCAGAGCGGATTCAATCGTATTTTCTAATTCCCTCACATTTCCGCTCCAGACAAAGTCCATAAGAAGGTTCATCGCTCTCTGGGAGACGCCCTTCACCTTCATACCATATTTTTTATTGAACTTCTCAATGAAAAAATGGGCCAGAAATGAAATATCTTCCTTGCGCTCCCTCAGCGGTGGAAGCTTGATATTGACCACATTGAGGCGGTAATAGAGGTCTTCTCGAAAGGTGCTGTTCCTGACCGCCTCCTGCAGACCCCGGTTGCTTGCTGCAATGATGCGGATATTAACCTTAATGGTTTTATTCCCCCCCACCCTCTCAAATTCTCCCTCCTGGAGAACCCTCAACAGTTTGATCTGAGTGGAAAGGGGAATATCTTCCACCTCGTCCAGGAAAAGAGTCCCAAGGTGGGCCATTTCAAATCGACCCTTTCTCGAGGCGATCGCTCCGGTAAAGGCCCCTCTCTCATGGCCGAAGAGCTCACTTTCAATGATCCCCTCGCTTAAAGAAGCGCAACTCACCTTGATGAAAGGGGCCGTTGCCCGGGGACTGTTGTAATGGATCGCATTGGCAATCAGCTCCTTTCCCGTACCGCTTTCGCCCGTGATGAGGACAGAACTGTCGTAAGGAGCGATATGGTGGATGAGTTCGAAGATTTTGACCATCTTCTCACTTCTTCCGATGATATTTTTAAAATGGAACTTATCTTTCAGTTGAGAGCGTAGATCCCGGTTCTGAAGGATCAGGGTCTGTTTCTCCAGAGCCCTCTCCGCCAGGAGAGAGATGACCCTGGGGTTGATCGGTTTTTCGATGAAATCGAAAGCGCCTAACTTCATGGCCTGGACCGCTTTTTCAACTGTCCCCTGAGCAGAGATGACGATCACCTCTGTCTCCGGTCTCAGGGCCTTCGCCGCCTCCAGGAGCGCAATCCCATCCATTTTCGGCATGACCACATCTGTGATCACCAGATCGACCATCTCCTGGCGGAAAAGATGAAGGGCCTCCTTCCCGTTTGTGGCAAGAAGAATGGTATAGCCCTTCTTTTTGAAGAGGAGGCGCAGGCTCTCCCCAACATTGGGATCATCCTCAACGATTAGGATCACTTTCTTGTCCATATCCTCTGTTCAAACTTAAAGGAATGATGGAATAGTGGAATAATGGGTTTTAAAAACAAATCTTTTCCGTTTCCCATGATTCCATTTTTCCAACCTTCCATTATTCCATTCTGTTCAGTTCAATTTCGAACTGAGCGGGATTCGTATCCTGAAGGTCGACCCTTTATTCACCTCGCTCCTGACGGTGATATCCCCGTGATGGTCTGAAACGATCTTTTTGGCGATCGAGAGCCCCAATCCGGACCCCGTGGGTTTGGTGCTGAACATGAAATCGAAGATCCTGGGCAGATGCTCCCTGGAGATCCCCGCTCCATTGTCCTGGATGATGATGAAGATATTTTTCTTCGATCCCCGGGTGATGATGTGGATCTCCCCTCTTTCGGAAACAGCCTGAATGCTATTGATGAGAAGATTGGAGATGACCAGGTTGATCTGGCTGACATCGATCTTCACCAGAGGCAACCTCTTCTGAAAGTGTGTATCGATCTTTGCATTCTTCATCTGGGCATCCGGTCTCAACAGCCGAACGATGGAGTCCAGAACTTCGTTCAACTGGATCCATTCGAATTTCAGGGGGGGGAGACGATTGAAATCTAAAAACTCCTTCAGATTATTTTCCAGGCGGAGCGTCTCATAACTGATAAAATTGAGCAGGGATTGAATCTCCTCCTTCTGAACAAGGGGAATCGTCTCCCTCAATTCCTCCCTTAATAATTCGATATTGATGTTGAGAGAGCTCAAGGGATTCCGAATCTCATGGGCCATCCATCGGGCCAGCACCCCGATGGTGGAAAGATCTTTGCTCTTGCTGATCTCGCGGGAGAGCAAACCCTTCTCTGTGGTATCCGCAAAGGTGGCTAGACATCCCAGGAAGGTTTTTCTCTTGTCGAAGACGGGATAGAAACTGCAGCGGAGCAACCGGGGTTCTTCTTCAGAGGCAGAGTCAGCCGGGATATGGATCCCCAGTTCGATATCGTGATTGCCCTCTTTATTTTCATATACGAAATCGAATTGCTTCCGAATAATCTTATAGGGGATCACCCTGTCCAACCTCTTTCCTAAAACCTGCTTTCCCCTGACCCCGAAATATTCCTCCGCAACAACATTGAAAATCTGGATTCGGCCTTTGCCATCGGCAAAGATCACGGCTTCCTTCAAATTTTTCAAGATGATCTCGGAGAGGTTTTGATCGGTTTGGTTCATCCTCACTGGATCACTCCGCCAAACGGTTTCGCTTCAAGGCGTGATGGAAAATGGTTTGAATCAATTCGTCATACCCCCATCCCATATGCCTGGCCATGATGGGAAGGTCTCCATAGACAGGGGAGAGACCTGGAAGGGGGTTGACCTCCAAAAAGTAGGGGACTCCGTCCTGTCCGACGCGGATATCCACTCTCGACATATCGCGACACTCCAGGGCCCGGTAGGATCGAAGGGCTACCTCCTCTATCTCATTCTGGAGGCGAGGACTGATCGGAGGCGGGCAATGGTAGCGAACCTTCTCCTCCCACTCCCTCTTCACCTCCAGGGAATAGATGGCCTCATCGGGATGGCTTCCTTTGATCTCAATCTGCATCACACCGAGGACAGAAGGATGGTCATTGCCTAAAATACCTACGGTGAACTCGGGACCGCTCACAAATTCTTCCACTAGGAGAGGAGTCCCATAACTTTCCAGGAGCCATTTCACCTTCTCTTTTAAGGAGAAAGAATCCGAAATTTTTGAATCGAGTCGAACCCCTTTGCTCGACCCCTCGTAACATAACTTCACGAAAAGGGGGAAGTGAAGGTCCATGCCATTGAGATCTTCCATCCCTTCCACTTTTTTAAAACGGGGCGTTGGGATTCCTTCGCTTCGGACCACCTTTTTCGCCATCGCTTTGTCTAAGGTGAGGGAGAGGGTGAGGGGATCGGAGCCGGTATAAGGAATATTTAAGAACTCCAGGAGGGCGGGAATGTGCGATTCTCTGTTTCGACCTCCAATCCCTTCTGCGATGTTGAAGACGATGTCGATGGAAGACGTTCTCAACCGGTCGATCAAACCGGTGTCCCCTCCCAACTTCACCACCTCGTGTCCTTCCTTTTCAAGGACATTTTGAATGGCATCGATCGTCTCTTCCGAATCAAACTCTTCTAAAGAATCGATCGGCTGATCTTTTTGATGAGGAAAATCCTTCTTTAAGTTGTAAGTGATCCCCACTCTCAATTTTATTCTCGAGGCATTCATCTGTTAAAATTTTGTATACCCCTGTTTGGTACCTTTGTCAATATCGATTTCAGAGATTTCAGAGATTTCTCAAAAACTCAACACCAAATCATTCAAAACTGAATGAATATTTCCCAAGATCGCCTTTTATGTTACATTACCTATAAAATAGCCTTTCAAATCCCCCCCTGCCTGTCCGGCAGGCAGGCACACCCCCCCTTTTCTAAAGGGGGGAAAGAGGGGATTAAGGATTTTCATTGTTCGTTCGTGCCTGCCTGCCGCAGACAGGGGTGACGCATCCGTCATGAAACATTATATCTGATATCTTTCACGGAAAATAACCTGGGATGGGAATGAATCGGGAAGAACTCTTTCAATCGCTGGGCAAGTTGAGAAAAGGCCTCCTGCATATCACCGGGGCAGTCGTCCTTCTGGGGGTGATCCTCTTCCCCTTCTCAAAGGAATTACTCCGCCATCTCCACCGCGCCCTCCAGGAAGAACTGGTCGCCTATGCCATTCCCGAAGTCTTTCTCTCCCTTCTCAAATTGACGCTCTTCGCGAGCCTCTTTCTCTCCATACCGGTCATCTTCTATCATATCTGGGGAGCCTTCTCTCACCTTTTTCAAAAGAGAGGAATGAAATCCTCGTTCCCTGTCCTCCTGACCGCCATCTTTCTCTTCTACCTCGGAGCCTTCTTCTGCTATTTCATCACCCTTCCCTTCGGCATCCGGTTTCTCCTCGGATACCAATCCGCCCATATCAAACCCATGATCTCCGTGGCAAAATATATCTCTTTCTGCACCGGATTCATCTTTGCCTTTGGCCTCATCTTCGAACTCCCTCTCATCCTCGTCCTGCTAAGTTACATCCGGCTGGTCAACGGACCGCTTTTGACTCGAAATCGCAGGTATGCTATTCTCCTGATTGCTATTCTATCCGCAGTTCTGACGCCCACTCCGGATATCTTCAATATGGCATTAATGGGGGGGCCGCTCTATATTCTCTTTGAGATCGGCGTTCTTCTGGTGAAAATCATCGAACAGAAGAGGATGACTTCTGAAAGATGAAAGCAAACCCTATTTTTCTAATCAACCCAATTGTCTCTTTAATCCGGCGGGCGAATCTCCATCTCGAAAGAAAGAGGTTCCGGAAAATTTTTGGCCTGAAGGCCAAGATCACCCTTCTCATCATCCTCATCGTTGCGGGTGTCCTCTTCCTCACGGGGTATCTTGACTTCGAACTGTCCCGGAAGGCCCACATCGATCTCTATCTCGACCGAAATCTCTATATCGCCAAACAGATCAATATCGGGATACCTGACCAAAAGATGATGAGCAATCTTCCTCGAATTTACGATGAAATCGAAGGGTGGTTAATGAGCCGACGCAGCCTGAGGGAGATCGATATCTTTCTTTTCTCCCCAAAAGGATGGGAATTCATCGTTTTGAATTCCAAGGATAACAGTTGGATCCCCATGGTTTTAACAGGCGACCAGATCCGTCAACTAAAAAAAGACAAGCATCTTTCAGCCCTCCGTGAGATGGAAGGCGAGAAGCGGTTGGAGGTCATCGTTCCTCTCCATTCCGGGACAAAAGTGATCGGCGGAATTCGGGTGATCAGCTCCCTGGATGAGGCCGAGAGTTATTTAAGTAAGAAGCAAAACCGGACGTTTATCCTGACCCTCTCCAGCATCCTTCTCATCCTAATCTTCTTCACTCTCTTTTTTAAAAAACTGGTTGGAAATCCGATACAGAAACTGATGGAAGCCATGGATAGGGCAGAGGGAGGCAATCTGGAGGCCGGTGTCCATATTCAAAGTCGTGACGAATTGGGAGAGATGGGAAGGCATTTCAATCAGATGATTAAAACGATCCGGGAAGCCCATGAGCAGAACATTCAGCTCCTCTCTCAGGTCAACCGGTTTAACGAAGAGCTCACCCAAAAGGTCGAAGCCGCCACCTCGGAACTGGCCGGAAGAAATGAAGAATTAGAGCTTCTCAATGAAGCCCTCTTCGAATCACAGAGACAGTTGAGTCAATCTGAAAAGCTGGCTGCCCTGGGGCAGGTGACCGCTATGATGGCCCATCAGATCGGAACTCCCCTCAACTCCATCTCCGGCTATATCCAGCTCATGTTGCAGGACAAAAACCTTCCATCCATTGATCGCCATCGTTTAAACATTATTGAATCCCAGTTGGATCGTTTGACCGATTCGGTGCGAAGCCTTCTCTCTTTCACCAGTCAACCGAAACCTCCATTGAAACCCCTGAATGTAAATGATGTCCTGGAAGAATTGATTCATCTCAGTGAACCCTGGTTCCACACCCGGAATGTAAAAGTCCTCTCTTCTCTTTCCCCGGACATTCCTCTCGTCCTGGGGGATGCCACACATCTCCAGACCCTCTTTCTCAATCTCATCACCAATGCCCTCGATGCCATGCCCGATGGAGGGAGGCTGACCATTCAGACTCGGAAATTTCAGTCTCTCCCTGCTTCTGAAAATGGAAAATGGGTGGAGATCTCAATCATCGATACAGGAATGGGTATCCCAGAAGAATCGAAGAAGAAGATCTTTGCCCCCTTCTTCACCACAAAACGAACCGGGGAAGGAACCGGATTGGGACTCTCAATCTGTGAGAAGATTGTCAAAGACCTCTCCGGAAGGTTGGAAGTGAAAAGCGAAACAGGGAAAGGCAGTACCTTCTTCGTCCTCATCCCTGCCTATAAAGGAAAAGAACCGGATGGATAAAAGATCAGCCCATCTCTTGATCGTTGACGATGATCCGGTGGCCCTCGACCTGCTCAGGGAAGTTCTCTCCAAAGAGGGTTATGAGGTTACAGCGGCCTTGAGCGGCGAAGAGGCCATTGCCCGAGGCATGGACAGCCTTTTCGATGTCATCATCACGGATGTCCGTATGGGAGAGAAGGATGGCGTGGAGGTCCTCCGGTCCTTTAAAAAGACCTCTCCGGAAACTACTGTGATCATGATCACAGCCTTTGGATCGATTGAGACCGCCATCGAGGCGATCCGGGATGGAGCTTTCGATTATATCAGCAAGCCCTTTAAACTTGAGGAAATCAAATTCACCGTCCAGAGGGCCTTGGAACAGAGAAGACTTCTCCAGGAAAACAAATTTTATCGACAAGAACTTCTGAACAAGTATCAATTTAAAAATGTCATCGGACGAACCCCTCAGATGTTTCAAGTCTATAAGACCATCGCTAAAGTGGCGGATACAAAGTCCACCGTCCTCCTCTGCGGGGAGAGGGGGACAGGAAAAGAATTGGTGGCTCGTTCCATCCACTACAATAGCCTCAGGAACAATCGCCCCTTCATCCCGGTTGATTGTGCATCACTGGTGGAAACTTTAATAGAAAGTGAGTTATTCGGCCATGTCCGAGGAGCTTTCACAGGAGCCTCCTCTGCCAAAAGGGGCCTATTTGAAGAGGCGGACGGCGGAACTCTCTTTCTTGACGAAGTGGGAAATCTTAGTCTTTCGATGCAATCTAAGCTTTTGAGATTTCTGCAAGAACATGAAATCAAAAGGGTGGGCGGGACGGAAAGTATTAAAGTGGATATACGGGTCATTGCTGCTACGAATCAACCATTGGAATCCCTCGTGAAAAACGGAAAATTCAGGGAGGACCTTTTTGATCGACTCAATGTCGTATCGATCACCCTTCCTCCTTTGAGGGAGAGGAAGGAGGATATCCCATTATTGGCGAACCATTTTCTCCAGAAATTTTCTGAGGAGAATCATAAAAACATATCGCACATCTCTCCGGAAGTCCTTGAAATATTCATCCAATGCTCATGGCCGGGAAATGTGCGGGAACTGGAACACACCATTGAGCGGGCGGTCATTCTTTCAGTTCATCCCATTATACTTCCTGAAGACCTTCCAAGAAAAATGTCCGAAGAAATCAAGGGCCCAGAGATTCTACTTCCTGAAAAGCCATTATCATTAATACTACAGCGTCATTTTAATCTTTAATGATGTTGCTTTAGC
>JASEIE010000094.1 GCA_030024065.1 Thermodesulfobacteriota bacterium | reverse complement strand
TTCGAATTGCTGAAATCAAAAAAGCCTTAGCCTGAAAAGTGCGAAAGTCCAGTTGAAGAAACCCTAAATATTTTAAGTCGAGTCAATCCCAAGCGGGTTTATATCTTGACAGGAGACCCCAGGCCCAATCCCGAATTCAATAGCCTTCCCCAAACTTTATTCGATCGATTTGGTTGCGAGGTAAGGCTTCTCACCAATGGTTTTATACTCCCGGATCTGGAAGGCTTGAAACATGTCTCCATCTCCATCAAGGCATATAGTGATACAATACACATGCGGTATACTGGTAAACCAAACAAAATCCCGTTAAGGAATTTCCGCTATCTCTACGATCAGGGAATTGAGCTTTCAGCCTCAAGCGTTTACATACCGGGTTATATAGATATAGATGAGATTGAAAGGATTGCACAGTTTATCTCAAATGTAGATCCAAAAATTAGCTATCGGGTGATCGGATATATGCTTGTACGGGGACTGAAATTTCGCAAACCCAATTATGAAGAAGTAGAAAGGGTTGCAAACATAGCCAGAAGATATCTGGAAAACGTAACCTTTTCCCGACCGGAGGGGGAGGATTACACTGGAGTCATTGATCTTTTTAGTAATCATTTGAGGCGGAAAAAATGATTGAAATAAAAGACTTATCCTATAAATACCCAGGGGCAGAGAAGCCCGCTCTGAAAGATATCAATCTCCAGATTAAAGATGGTGAATTTATCCTAATCACAGGAGAATCAGGCTCTGGCAAATCCACTCTTCTATATACAATAAATGGATTAATTCCAAATTTATTTGGTGGGGAATTGACGGGTTCTATTTATGTAAACGGGTTAGTTCCCAAAGAGAATCCCATCAGAAGGCTCTCTCAATTTGTGGGCACTGTCTTTCAGAATGCGGATAGTCAGATATTCATGCTCCGGGTCGAGGATGATGTTGCATTTGGATGCGAAAATCTCCTCTTCCCCAGGGATGAGATAATAATAAGAAGAAATCTTGCATTAAAGGAATTAAGCTTATGGGATATAAGGGAAAGGGAGACCTTCACGCTATCGGGGGGACAGAAACAACGGCTGGCTATTGCTGGGATCTATGCGATGGGGCCGAAAATTTTCCTATTCGATGAACCTACCACCGACCTGGATGAAGAGGGAAGAAGAGATCTCTTTCAAATTTTGAGAGGACTCAAGCATAGAGGTTATACCATCATCCTGGTTGAACACCAATATGAGGATTTTATTCCCCTTGCCGATCGGACGATAAACTTTAAAGAGGGAAAAACGTTAAGTCTTGATCCCTTACCCTCTCGATTGAATCCAAAAAGGAAGAAGAATTTTCATCAATCCCTACCTCCGTATTTAAAAATTGAGGATCTATGGTTCGGTTATGAGGGCCATCCCTGTTTAAAGGGTATCAACCTTCAGATTAGAAAAGGAGAATCTGTAGCACTTTTCGGAAAAAATGGAAGTGGAAAGACAACCCTTTTTAAGGCAATATTGGGTCTTCTTAGACCTCAAAAAGGAAAGATCACGATAGAGGGAATTTCCAACCCGGAACTATCCCCCTATCGATGTAAAATTGGATTCCTGTATCAAAATCCCGATGAACAGCTTTTTACTTGCAGCGTAGAAGAAGAGATAAGCTTCGGCCCAAAAAATTTAGGGATAAATATAAATATAGAAGAAGCTTTAAAATTATTTGAGCTTGACGCATATAAGGGAAGTCAACCCCAAAATCTCTCACGTGGCGAGAGGCAGAGGTTAGCCTTGGCCTCGATCCTCTCCATGCAACCTGAGATCATTTTACTCGATGAACCCACCACGGGTTTAGATACAAAAGGTTGGACAAAGTTTATGGATATCACCTATAACCTCACTCTTCGTGGGAAGACAGTTGTATTCTCTACCCACAACAGAAAAGCCATGGGAGAATTCGCCGATAGGCTTATACAAATAGAAGAAGGAAAAATCATCCGTGATGAGATTCTCCAATAAAAATACGCCTTTCCATCGAATTGATCCACGAACAAAAGTGATCCTAAGTTTAATGATTGCCGTTTTAGTGGTCGTGCTCAATAATGTTCTTCTCCTAATGGTCCTTTTTCTTTGTATCTTCTCAGCATACCTTTTTGCTAGGCCCTCCTTATCGAATCTGAAGATACTGGTTTTCATGATGGCAACCGTTTTTTTATCTACGATAATCTCCCAAGGATTTTTTTATTATTTAGAACCCAAGACCCCTGTAGTAACTATTGTCTCCAAATCGGTTCCTCTAATCGGGGGGCTTACGGGCGGTTTGCAGATATACCGGGAAGGGCTGATTTATGGTGCGGTTCAATCCCTCAGGCTGATCATCGTTATGACTTTGGCTTTATTAATTGTTTTAACGACCTATCCTTCTGATCTCATCCTGGGACTGACCAAGTTCGGACTCCCCCAAAGGATAGGCTTTATGCTTATGGTAAGCATTCGCTTTCTTCCGTCGATAATCGAAGAGGCCAGGAGGATACTGATTGCACAGAAACTCCGAGGTTTAAAACTTAAAGGCCTTAGAGGGGTTTTAAGAGGGTTTCGCCATCTCACCATTCCCTTGGTCATAAATTGTCTGAGGAGTGGAAGGCAAATCGCTCTGGCGGCAGAAGTTCGAGCCTTTACCGAAAGGAGAACCTCCATGAAGGAGCTGAAGCTCTCCTGGTTCGACCCATTGGTAGTAACGATCGGGTTTCTGTTATCCTTCTTTCTAATTTATATGGAGCTATTTAAGTGAACACCTCAAGTGAATTAATCATTTATGCTGGAATTGTCTTATTCGCCTTGATAACAGGGATTATCCTATATGCGGGGATATCAAAGAGGTTGATTCGCTCCTTCACCACCTATGATTTGGTTACTATCTCTCTTTTTATTACTTTACTCTATATTGCCATTTTGCCTTTTAAATTGGGATTCTCAAAGTTCCCTTTTATCCATTCCTTCTTCTTTTCCATTCCTTATAGTGCCATCTTAATCATTGGCATAAGGTTAGTTCCTAAACCTGGCGCAACTACCCTTTTAATACTGGGAAATACTATTTTTGCTCAAATTTTGTCACGTGGGATAAACCCCCTATGGTGGCCATATGCGATATTGCCCAGTTTTGCGTTGGAGTTATACTTTATTTTAACAAGAAATTACGTAAGAACTTTACTTAATGCTTTAGGAGCAGGCGTATTACGAGGGGTGGTCGTATACCTATACTTCTATCTTTTTGCGGGCCCATTTATCTGGCATAAACACTATGCTGGGTGGTATATTACTTTCCAGGTAGTTCAGGGTGTAATCGCTTCCGCCATAGGTGCCTGGATAGGTTTTAAGTTATCAAAGATCATTGAGAAAGCTTACGTATATGGAAGAGTTTGATACAATCTCCCTTTCTTGGATTTCAATTTACCAGAGATAAATAGACTTTAGTGGGAGAAGTCATTGGGGCTGGAGGTTGGAATGAACAAGGCTGCGCCAGATTTCAGGTTCACAACAGGTTTAACATTCTTCTTTAAACCTTAACCTTCAATGAGGGGTTTAAGAAAATTAACTTATTGAAAATCAATTTAAGATATATCGCATCGGGTTGACTGGGATACCATTGATCCTCACCTCATAATGGAGATGGGGACCTGTGGTTCTCCCGCTCGTCCCTACCTCGGCAATCTTTTCCCCGCGTTTCACTTTTTGCCCTACACTCGCCAAAACTTTATTGAGATGGGCATACCTGGTAATCATTCCAAATCCATGGGAGATCACCAAAATCTTTCCAAGACCTAAATCATTTCTGATATCCGAAATAACTCCGTCCGCTGGAGCAATCACTGAGGCTCCCACGCGATTTGAAATATCAATGCCTTCATGCATCTGATTCAATCCCGTAAATGTATCAATACGAAAACCGAAACCAGACGTAACCCAACCCATGACAGGCCAGATGGAAGGGGTGTGGGCTAACATCTCCTTTCTGCTCTGCAAAAGTTTCTCAAGCTCAGAAAGGCTTTCTTCACGAGAGATCGCTTCTGACTTGAGTCGCTCAATATCACTTCTCATCTGCTGAATGAGTCCCTTATCATCACCTTCTCTTTTCAATTTCTCCCGAATATCAGAAGGCGATGGTCCGCCTATTCCCATAATAAGTCTTGTTTCCTGTCCTTTTTCAAGATTGGAAATGATGCGAATCTTTCTGTCAAAATCCCTCATTTCGGAAAGTTCTGTCTCCAAGTTTTCAATCCGATCTGAAAAAAATTGAATGTGGGATTTCTGGGCATATAATTCCTGACGTAATCGGATTAGCTCATAGACCTTTCTCCTAATCTGGATATAATCACAGAAGAAGAATGTAGTGCAAAGATAGACCAACCCAATTAGGTAAAATCCTATTTTAAAAGTCTTTCTGTATATCCTCAGGTGATTGGCTTTGGAAGTCTTATGACCGAAGATGAGAATATCAAAATATTCCTTACCCAAGATACCCCCTCGTTCAACTCAATCGGATTCCTATCTATTCCTCAATAACACCGTTTTGAATACCCAATTAGAATTTTTCTGTCAAGTCTTCCCATTTCCAAGATCGGTATTTTCGACATTCCGAAGAAACTACGCCCCTGCAAACCTCTTTAATAACATTGTCTTTCTAAAAAAAGATTTTATTGATAATCTTTAAAATATCTTTTTATAGCATTGACCAGGGTTTTAGCAAATTTTTCTTGAAATTCATTTTTGTTGAGCAAACGCTCATCATCCTTATTAGTGATAAAAGCCGTTTCAACCAGCACAGAGGGAATATCCGGAGCCCGTAGGACGACAAAATTGGCTTGGCGATAAGTATGATATTTTAACTGATTTATGTCTTTAATCTCACCGAGGGCCAGCTCAGCAAATCGAAAACTCTCCTTCATCGAATTGTTTTGCATGAGATCCAAGAGGATCTGGTTCAATTTGGGATCTTTGCTGAAGAAGGCAGGTCTTAAGATAGCACCTCCCAAGATGTTAGACACGTTTTCCTTCTCAGCTAAGAGTTTGGCAGCTTGATCGGTTGCACCAGAAAGTGAAAGACAATATAAAGAAGATCCCCTAACTTGGCGATTGAAACTCCCATCAGTATGGAGGCTAATGAATAGGTCTGCACCGTAGTCTCTGGCTATCTTAATCCTTTCTTCTAGGGGGATAAAATAGTCTCCTTTCCTTGTAAGAAAGCCTTTGAATTCGTTCTGTTGGTTGAGGAGATGAGTTACCTTCTTCCCTATTTCTAATACCACATCCTTTTCCATGGTCTTGTGTGGACCGATAGCCCCAGGGTCTTCTCCGCCATGGCCTGGATCTATGACAATTATCTTTATTCCCTTAGGTCTTATCTCTTTTTGCCTTCGCCTCTCCTCTTGTTCTTTCTTTTCCTGGGAGATATCGAATAGGTCGATTACAAGACGATGGGGTTTATCAAGGCAGGGTTTCAGCAGGAAGACAGTAGCATTCAAATGTTTTTTTTGAATAAATAGCAGCCGCGCTCTCCCCTTTTTTAGTTCGGTTAGGATAATTCTTGAGAGAAATGGATCATTGACCTCCACTTCTCTCTTTTTAGTGAGAAGGGTAACCTTTTCTAAATCCAGATGGAACTGCGGAGGGTTTTCCTGGATAGAGGTTTTATATTGAACCGATTCCGTTAGATCCAAGACTACCCTGGTGTGATCGGGGGCAGACCAGAATCGCAAGTCTGTCAGTGATGCCGCAGAGAGAGTGACGGATTGAAAAAGGATGGTGAGAACTCCAACAAAAAATAGAGAAAAATTTCTCATGTACCTATCCGCCCAATTCCTCAAAGTCTTCCAATAGATTTTATTGAAGTAACCCATTTCCTTCTTGGTGATTTAATTTCAACATTTGACGTTGTCCCAAGGTTACATGATAGCCCCCATAAAAGAGGTTGGGATCCAAAAAATCCCGTTGGTGGAGTTGGTACCAATCTACATTCATGTCCAAATACCTGGTAGGGGTTTTCCACAATACCCACACTTTCCACCCTTCAGATGGATCTCTCCTACCATGAACCCTATCCGTTGGATTACCATTTTCTTGCACATCGGGCAGAAGGTGTGCCCTCCCTCATGGCCCGGGATATTCCCGATATAGACATATTCAAGGCCGCAAGACAGAGCCATTGCTCGCGCTTCCTCCAGTGTTGAAACTGGTGTAGGCGGGAGACTCCTGAGCTTGTACAGAGGATAGAAGCGAAGGAAATGGATCGGCGTGTGAGACCCTAATTCCCTCTTTATCCAGAGGCACATTTCTCTAACTACAGACATCTCATCATTATTTGTTGGAATCACGAGGTTTGTGATCTCGATGTGAATTTTTTCTTCCCTGAGGATCTTCAAGGTCTCAATTACTGGGGGCAATTTACCACTACACAGATCACGATAAAAAGTTCCAGTAAACCCCTTCAAATCAATATTGGCTGCGTCTAACACTTTACACAGGTTTCGGAGTGGACCCTCATTTATGAAGCCATTGGAGTGGATTACATTCAGAATGCCCGCCTTTTTCGCAAGGTAGCCAACGTCTAACATGTATTCATAAAAGATTATAGGTTCTGTTTCAGTATAGGCAATAGACCGGGCTCCCATCTCTTTGGCTTTCCTCACCACTGTCTCCGGTGGAATATCATAACTGTATATGTCCTCCGGGGAGGCTTGGGAGAGTTCCCACCTCTGGCAGAACTTACACTGAAAATTGCATCCCGCTGTTCCTATCGTAAAAGAATTGGTAGCAGGAAGGACGTGGAAAAAAGGGTTCCTCTCAATCGGGTCTAAATGAAGGGCAGAAGGATTCCCGTAGACCAGGCTGTAATATTTCCCCTTCCGGTTCTCTCGTACTCTACATAAACCCCTTTTACCCTGGGAAACGCGGCATCGTCTTGGGCAAAGTTCGCACTGGATCTCTCCTCCATTGAGTGGGGTAAAATAAGGAGAGAGCTTTGTCTTAATGAGACCTTTCTTAGCCAATTGTGCCCGGGATGTTTCTGGGAGACCAAAGAGGTAGGCGGAGGAGATTATAAAGAAACTTCTACAAAACCGGAAAAACTCCCGTCTCGAAAATTTGGGATTGGATTTGGATTTTCCCTCCATCAGCCTTTCCATGTAATTAATGCGGGATGAATTTAGAAATCAATAGCCTTTTAAACCGCGAAATGTCCTCTTATTGAATTATAGGGCCTCTTCGGCAATGAAGATGGGTTCTTTAGCGCCATGATCTTCATGCCAGACATAATGGATCCTATTCTTAACGATCTGAAATTGAGGGAGTATCTCCCGAAAGGTGATTTAGTTCTTTTTTCAGATTTCCAACCCTTCCATCGTGATTCACTACGGCGGTCCAGATCCTTACAATTATAATTCTGCTATTTCTTTTACCTCTTTTTTGCCTTCTTCCAATTCTTTTTCTTGTTCCTTATCCTCCATCAATAAGAGGGTCTGGAATTCCCCTACATGGGTCTTCTCCTCTTTTGCGATGTCCAAGAGAATCTTCTTTATATTTTTATTCTCCGTTAAGGCAGCCATCTGCTCATAAAGATTTATGGCATCCAATTCGGCTATGATTCCCGCTCTCAATATTTCTTTGTTAAGATTCCCTTTCCCTACTTTCTCAAGACTCAAAGGTATTTTTGACAGCATATTCTTTACCTCCTTTATAATTTTACTTACCCACCCCTATTCCTACCATCCTCCCCATCTTCACGTAAAGATCGGGTAATGGATACTCGGCCCTCATAACCAATATTCAAAAAAAGTTCACAAGATACTCAACCCTTTGGGCTCTCAGGGATTTATCTGCCAAACCGTAGACGAAGTGTCTCGGGCATGCTAATTAGCAACGGTGCCCTCAAAAAAACATCAATGCCAATAAAGGCTAAAAAGACGTAGTGCGGTCCCATTCTATCCCAGATCATACCGCCTATGATAGCCAAAAAAGCATTTATAAACATTCTGGAAAATCGCGCGATTCCCAGCCACCTGCCCATCTGTTCAGGAGGTACCAATTCCCTTTCCATCGCTCCTGTAATCGGTGTGCCAATAAAATGGAAGCCCTGTAAGATACCGGCGATCAACAAAAATGCTGGCTTGGGTGACCACACAAGGACCAGGTTTGAGATCCAGAAAAGCGGTATTGTAATATATAGGACTTTCTTTCTTCCCACACTGTCCGCCAGCCTGCCCAGAGGGATTGCAAAGATTATGGAAGCCAGCGCAGAGCCCGTAACCATTGCTCCTAAAATAAACTGGTCAGCTCCCTTAATCTCATGGGCAAATACCTGAGAGAAAGGAAAAACCATGGCTTGTGGCACCTGATTAATTGATGCGATAACAAGCCATCGTTTCAAGTGATGTCCTCCCTTTATCACTTGGTGGAGGTCGCGAAATATATTAGGCTTGGTTGCAGTTGCTATCCTCCACTTCCTATCCGATAATTGGGTCAATATGATCATGAAAGTGCTTACGGTAATGATTAAACTGAGAAAGAACACGGGTCTAATGCCGCTGGCATTTACACCCCCAAAGATGGTGACTAACCATGCCCCCAGCATAGGACCTGCCATCCCTAGCAGACCTGCGGCAACGGTTTCACAGATTGTCATCCCTGTAGCCCTATCTTCATTCGCCAGCGAGTTCCCGCAAACTGTAGCGCAGCTATGGCTGCTTACCGAAAAACCCAGCCAGTATGCTACCATCGCTATGATCGTCACCAGCCAATCATGAGCTATTGCGTATGTTAAATAGGAAATACCGAGGGAGCCGATGCCAATTAGGTAAATCCTTTTGGGGCCAGTCCTGTCGATGAACCAACCAGTAAGCGGGCCAACGATACCGGCAGCAATCATCCCTAAACTGTTCACGATACCTAACTGGGTAACCGTTGCCCCCAGTGCGAGAATGTAGATCGATAGGTAAGGGAAGACTATTTGATAGGCAAGTTTATCGAGGGATGTTCTTATGACAGTGATCTTCCAGTCCCGCTGCTGTCGTTGCAGAAAAGCGATTCCCTCCGAGAAGAACAAACGTCGTAAATTCATTGACACTCCACTTCACACTGGTATGAGATTCTTGGTTCGTCTTCTGGTTCTAATACAATTAAATCCTCAGCATCCGTTTTAGATTTCTTGTTGTGATTTCACCTATCTCCTTTGCGGTGGTGCCTCTCCAGGAGGCTACAACTTGCGCTACTTGGACTACTCGGGCTTGCCCTTCCAGTACCCCCTTCGATGAACGAGCGGCTCCATCGGTCTCAAGAATGAGTTTATCTTCCGGTATCCGCTGCACTATGGCCTTGAATCTTTCTCCCTCCTCTCCAAGAATGGATCGGCCAATGGAAACATAGTATCCCAAGTCCAACCACTCCTGTAACTCAGTCAAATCGCCACTGAAACCATGGATAGCGCTTACCGGAGGCTTTTCCTGATGAATAGCCTCCATCAGTTCCTGGTGATATCCGCGCTGGTGGAGTAAAACAGGTAGGCCGGTCTCTCTGGCGAGCCGAAGTTGTCGGGTTAGCGCCTGGAGTTGAACTTCCTTGCTTGCCCGTGAACGATTATTGTCTACTCCTATTTCACCTATGGCTACCACTTTGGGCCTCTTTGTCAGTTCCAAGAAATTTTTATAAGTGTGATCATCAAAGGGTGTTGCGATCCAGGGATGAAGGCCTATGGAGACGTAGATGTCGTTCTCAGAAGAAGCAATTTGTATCACCCACTCTGCTGAAGATAGGTCGTGGCTTCCAACCACCATGAGAACTACCCCTTTATCACGGGCCTCTTTCAAAATCGCTTGGATTTCTTTGGGCTCAAGGACGTTTTCACCAAAAGGATTACCAATCAAATGGGTGTGAGCATCCGAAAACATAGACTTTCTCCTTTCAAGATTATATTTTTTAGCAATTCGTCCTAATCTCATCAAGGTGCAAGGGAACGACCTATTCCCCGCGAGGATGCTTGCTTGGTAAAAAGCTGTAATATCGGGTTATTTAATGGAATTCAATCATGTCGAGCATTGTAAAACTAAACAATTTAGCCGCTTGGTCAGGCAATACTGTGAAATGGAACAGTGTGTATTCCTGTTCATATTCAGTTTTTGCCGCCATCCCGTCGATGGGAATAATAACTTTATACTTCAGTTCCCTGGTCGCCTTAGTAGCGGTATTGAGAACCGAAATATTGGACCTGTAGCCTGTGATGATAAGCGTATCCACATCGTACAGTTTCAGAAAACCCTGCAATTCTCCATTTGTGAACTTATCAAACCCGTCAGGATAAATGACCGGCTCCGACAGTCTCCGGTTTAAGGCAGAACAAACTTCTCCCCCCGGAGTTCCTTTGGATCGGGCTGAAATGGAGTAAATAATTGGGATGCCGACTTCTCGAGCCCTTTCTAAGAACTTGGCCATCCCCGGTACTAACTTATGGCAAGGTTGTTCCGGATTGCTCCAGCGCTGACTGCCGTCAAGAACGAGCAGTGCTGTTTTCCTGACATCCACGGTGATCGGTTTGGGTTCTGGGAGTTTAGGGGATGATTTTCCCATACATTCACCTCCTTTTGAAGTAGTTAAAATTTTAAAGTTCAACTCGTGTTCCTACCGAAGGAACAATAAAATGTTCAGGGAAAGCCTGCCAAATAGAGGCCATTGCTTCAAAACCCGTGCAATGCAGAGGAACGAGATAACGAATCTCTTTCTTCCTTAGCGTCTCGATGGTCTTGGTGATGCGTTGAGACGAAGCCTGGGTAAGATGAAATCCACCGATCAGGGCATAAATCCTTTCATTCCCTCCCAGTTTCTGACAGTGTTGAATGGTATTGATAATTCCAGAGTGAGCGCAACCAGTGACGATGACTAACCCCTTTCCCTTGATCGTTAAAATTAAAGCCCCATCATCTAAAAAGGCTTCCGTTTCCATGACCCCGTCTTTCTCCACCTTGCGATCGGATAAACCGATTATCTCTTCAAATTCCGTTTTCCGGGGAACAGATCCGGACGTCAGAAGAAAAGAGGCCATCGATTGAGGACCCTCCTCGGCTCGCCATATCGCCCCCCGTTCTGCCAAACGTTCTCTGTCCAAGCGGCTTGGCCGGGCTTTAACCCACTTGGTATAGAATCCATAAGGATGAATAAAGACAGGGACGGGACCTGTTATTGCTAACACGGCTTCCAGACCGTCGGTATGATCCTTGTGATTGTGACTGAGAAAGATTCCTTTAAGCCTTTTCAGGTTAATTCCCATTTTTTGGGCGTTATGAATAACCCCGTATTGACTGGGACCGGTATCCAGAAGAAACGAGCTTGTTTCTCCCTCTCTGGTAATATCCAGTAAAAGAGAAAGGCCATGTTCGGCTAAAAGCGATTCATCAATGTCTCTGTCCCGGGGTCGACTTACCCCGGGCGAGCTTTTTAAGATGTGATCTATAAAGTTATCGACCAGAATAGTAATCTCTACTCGATCGATGGGTTCTAAAGAGGTTCTTTCACTTTCAACGGTTGCAATTTTGTTTTCTTTCATTACTGCTCCTTATTGCATTGGCTGGCTGGCATGAATTTCTTTTCATCTCTTTTCAAGAATTCCAAGGGCCTCCTTGACCAGATTTTTCTCATGTTCATAATCCGTCATCCTCTGGATCATAATCTTCTGGGCCATG
>JASEIE010000093.1 GCA_030024065.1 Thermodesulfobacteriota bacterium | reverse complement strand
ATTCCTGCGAAAGCAGGAATGACATTTTTAGAGGTAGCCTTTAGCTCACTTTGAACTTTAGTTCACTTTAGGCACTTTCAACTTTAGTCACTTATCATTTAGGCACTTATACCTTTGCACTATGGAAAAGTCAACCGGCCCATATAGTCCCATCGTCATGGACCATTTCAACCATCCACGGAATATGGGCGAGATGGAGAATCCCGATGGGGTGGGAGAGGCTCAGAATCCGGTCTGCGGAGATACCATGCGGCTCTTCATCAAAGTTGAGTCGGGTCGGATCATCGATGCGAATTTCTTAACTTTTGGATGCAGTGCGGCCATTGCTTCATCGAGCATTACCACAGAGATGATTAAAGGGAAGACGATTGAGGAAGCCCTCAATATTTCAGATCGAGTCATTGTTGAAGCATTGGGTGGACTACCACAAGCTAAAATCCATTGTTCCATTCTTGCGGAGAAGGCGATCAAGGCGGCGGTATTGGATTATCGAAAGAGGAGGGAACCAGAAGACAGTAGCCGCACCCTTTAGGTTGCGAACCAAATTCGCAGGCTTAAGCCTGCGGCTACACATCTGATTATCTAAGGGGGAAAAAGAGAGAAAGATGATCGGAAGAGAGAAATCGATACCATTCCTGAAAAAAATCATTCAGGAATCTCCTGCTGATCAGACAGAGGCCCTTCTCCTGACAGAGGATTCTTCTCTCACCCGGTTTGCAAACTCTTCGGTCCATCAACATGTTGCGGAGAAGAACGGGACATTGATCCTCAGAGTGGTTCTGGATAAAAGGATTGCCGTGCTCACGACGAATATCCTCAGCCGTTCTTCCGTGAAAGAGTTGACCAGAAAGGCCATCTCCCTTGCCAGAATCCAACATTCCAACGAAGAGTTCGTTTCCTTACCGCAACCGAAGCCCATTCCAGAAATAGATACCTTCAATAAAAATATCGAGCATCTCACGCCGAGTAAAAAGGTAAAAGTCATCAAAGATCTCTTCAAAATGTTAAAAGAGAAAGGGTTGAGGGGTTCAGGCGCCTTTTCGAACGGAGCAGTTGAACTAACAGTGGTCAACTCTCTGGGAGTGGAGACCTATCAGAAATATTCGGACCTCGTCTTTCATCTGGTCATCGAGGATGATAAGGGTTCAGGTTATGCCAGCTATGTATCGAGGGATCCTGGCCATCTAGATATCGACTCTTTAGCCAAGGAGGCGATTGGAAAGGCATTGAGAGGAGAGCCGGTTCAGATCGAACCCGGAGAGTACGAGGTCATCTTAGAACCCTATGCCGTGAGTGAACTGCTCTCCTTTCTTGGCTATCTGGGTTTTCATGCCATGGCCGTTCAGGAGGGTAGAAGTTTCTTCTGTAACGAGTTCGGGAAGAAGATGGTGGATGGGAAGGTGACGGTCTATGATGATGGCCTTGATCCGGAAGGATTGCAGATTCCTTTCGATTTCGAAGGAATTCCAAAGCAAAGGGTAACCTTCTTTGAAGAAGGCGTGGCCAAAAGGGTAACCTATGACTCCTTCACCGGAGGACGGGATGGAAAGGACTCTACAGGCCATGGTCTTATCGCTCCCAATACGGAAGGTCCTATCCCCATCAATTTATTTATGAAGGAAGGAGAATCTTCCCTGGAGGAGATGATCCGGTCTGTTCGAAAAGGAATCTATGTCACCCGTTTTCATTACACCAATGTGGTCGAGCCGATGAAGGCAGTGTTAACCGGCATGACACGGGGCGGGACCTTTTTGATTGAAGAGGGCGAGTTGAAGAGACCGATCAAAAATCTGAGATTTACCGAATCGGTTCTAAAAGCCCTTTCACGGGTCAGCGCCATCTCAACAGAACGAAGAATCTGTTCCGAGGGGACGGTTTATTCAAGGCGTTTCATCACAGGGGTAGTGGCGCCTGCCATCAAGGTGGATGGGTTTAATTTCTCGGGAGTCTCAGCGTTATGACCCTACTATAATTTCCCTCTACCCGTGGGGGAGAGGGAAAGGGTGAGGGGGGTCAAAACCTTCAGGGGGATAAAATTAAAAGAAAAAATATTCAGAAGTGTAGAATATTGCGGAGAAATCAGACCGATGCAGAGAGGAAGCTATAGTCAATATTGGGGAATCGTCAGTTGGCTGGAGCAAAATTCAGGAGACAATTTTCTGTAGGAAATTACATATTAGATTTTTACTCTCCTGAATATCGGCTTGGGATAGAGGCCGATGGCGGTCAACATTATGAAGATAAAGGAAAACATGGCGACAAGGTTAGGGAAAAAGAACTGTATAAGTTGGGTGTAGAAATTTTGAGGTTTAACGATAATGAGATATTGAACAATATTGAAGGAGTTTTTGAAATAATTCAAAAGAATTTAAGAAGAAAAGAATCCCCCTCACCTTACTCCTCTCCCCCATGGGTAGAGGAGATAATAAGATGGAGTGATTGAATTGAGAAATCTCATCGAAAATATCCTCGATCTGGCCAAGTTGAAAAAGGTGGACTATGCCGATATCCGGATTGTCCATCGACGGATCGAAGAGATCGGGGTGAAGAATGGAAATGTGGAAATCTTCACCCATGATGAGGATTCCGGCTTCGGGATCAGGGTTCTGTTTCGAGGCGCCTGGGGATTTGCCTCCAGTTCCGGATTGAACAAGAGGGAGATGGAGGCGGTTTTAGGAAAGGCATTGAAGATTGCCAGAGCAAGTTCAAAAGCGAATGGGGAGGAGGTTATTTATCCGCCCGCTCCTCTTAGGGTGGATAAATATAAGACTCCCATTTCTATCGATCCATTTGAAGTCCCTTCTGAAAAAAAGCTGAATCTTCTCCTGAGGTCCGATGAGATTATCCGGAGAAATAAGAAGGTAAAAATTTCAGAGGCTTTTATAGGGTCGTATAGAACGGAGAAGACGTTTGCCTCCACCGAAGGGTCCTGCATTGAGCAGGAGATTGTGGAGTGCGGAGCAGGAATTTCCACCACAGCCATCGAAGGTACGGATGTCCAGGTGCGATCCTACCCCAACTCGTTCAGAGGAAATTTTGCCACAAAAGGATTTGAATGGATTGAGGCGTTAACGCTGCAGGATCACGCCGAAAGGATAGCAGAAGAGGCCTCACAACTCCTTACTGCCAAACCCTGCCCATCGAAAATCACTACCCTGATACTGGACAATTCCCAGTTAGCTCTTCAGATCCATGAATCGATCGGCCATCCTATTGAACTGGATCGAGTCCTTGGGACAGAGGCAAGTTATGCAGGGACCAGTTTTTTAAAACCGGAGATGGCGGGCCATTTCAGATATGGTTCGGAGATCGTCAATATTGTGGCTGATGCAACCTATCCGGGAGGATTGGGCACTTTCGGTTACGACGATGAGGGGATTCAAGCCCAGAGGGTCCCCATCATCACAGAGGGGATTCTGGTTAATCTTCTCACATCGAGAGAGACAGCCTGCCATCTCGGAAAAGAGAGCAACGGGACGATGAGGGCGGACGGCTGGAATAGGATTCCCCTCATCCGGATGACCAATATCAATCTGGAGCCTGGGGAGTGGACCTTAGAGGGAATGATTGCTGATACCGATGAAGGTATTTTCTTAAGCACCAATCGAAGCTGGTCGATCGATGATAAGAGGATCAATTTCCAATTTGGCACGGAGATCGGATGGGAGATTAAGAACGGAAAAATCGGGGAGATGATAAAAAACCCTACCTATACAGGGATTACACCCCGGTTCTGGAATTCCTGTGACGCGATTGGCAATAAGGATCACTGGCAAATGTGGGGAACTCCCAATTGCGGGAAGGGAGAACCCGGGCAGGTGGCTCATGTGGGGCACGGCGCCGCGCCAGCCCGATTCAGGAATGTTCAGGTGGGGGTGATGAAATAAATGATGGGGAGGTAGGGAGATGGGGAGAAAATGATTGCGGATTTCGGAATTCGGAATGCGGAATTTAAAAATCACATAAACCAAAGTAGCCACACCCTTTAGGTTGCGTTAGTCTGACAGCCATTTTTCGCAGGCTAAAGCCTGCGGCTACAAATACTTACCATTGCTACTGTATTTTGGAGACGATCTTTTATCACTTGTCTGGCTCTTCCTTTTTGGTAACGTCTTTGGCGTAGCCTTCCCTGAAACCTTCGACCACCTCCTTGGATACCTTCTTGGTGGCCTCGAAGATCTTCTTCAGGCCTTCCTTAAACAGTTCCTTTGCTTCTTCGAGTTCTTCTTCTTTCTCTTCTTTCTTCATGACATTAAACCCGCATAGCGCAAAGGGCATAGAGCATAGCGGTAAAAAACAAAGCGGCAATCCCAATTAGCTTTGCCTTAATTCTCAATCGTATATCCCATCTTTTTAATTCCGAAATCCCTGCCTACCGCAGGCAGGCGCATTCCGAAATCTGCAATTCATTTGGCCATTGTTTTCATTTTTTCAATTTGAGCTTTTATCCGTTGGGCTTTCTCGCTTTTAGGATCAACCTTCAAATATTCCTCCCAGGCTTTGATGGCTCCTTTGATGTCGTTTTTATCATGGAGAAGGACAATGCCAATATTGTATCGGCTGTTGATGTGTTTGGGATCGGATTGAGCCGCTTTCTTAAACTCTTCAATGGCGCGGTCAAAGTCTCCTAAGGCTCTGTACATAATCCCCATATCCGTCCTCACATCCGGATTGTCCGGTTTGATGGCGAGATATCGACTGTAAGCTTCAATTGCTTCCTTTGGCTGTCCGGAATCGAAGTAGAGGTTTCCTAATTCCACCCAAGCGGATAGATTTTTAGGGTCTTTCTCGACGATTTCTTTCAGGGTTTTGATCTTCAGATTCATCTCCGCAAGATCAGGACCTGGATCCATCTGAGGCTTTTGAACCATCGCCACCTTTTCTGTTCCCTTTGTCCCCCTGAGGATGGCCACGGTTGCCCCGGCAATGAATCCCACGAGAAATGCAATGACAATGGCGAGAATCGCTGCCTCTTTTTTCATTTAAAATTCCTCCTGATCTCAATGAAAAAAATATTATCCCAAAAGTTCGGATTTATCAATGGAAGGGTACAGGGAGGAATACAGAACAGAGGGGCCTTACCGACACATCGCCGGAGCATGAACGGGGAAAGGAATGCGTTTCAGAATAATAGATAGAGAAAGAGAAGGTATCTCTTGATATAAAGCACTAAAAAGAAAACCTGACTGTATCAGGCAAGAAGGCTGAGCGCCTCTTCCAGAATTCCCCTGGTGGCATCGACCTTATACCCATTGTGACTCATCGGTTTCGCCCCATCCGTAGCAGCCCTACAAACAGCAGCCATCGCCTCTTTAACTCCCTTGCCTTTCAGAGTTGCCTCAGACTTGGTCGCTCTAAAAGGAAATGGCGCAATCCCGCCAAAGACAATCCGCGAGTCAAAAACGAGATCGCCTTTAAAGGCAAGATTAACAGCCACACTGACAATGGCAAAATCAAAGGCCTGCCGCTCCTTCAGCTTGAGATAAACCCCTTTGCTGTTGGGAGCAGAATGAGGGATCTCCACTGCCACCACCATCTCCTGAGAAGTGAGGATGTTCTCTCTCAAGATATTTTTCTCAGGCCGAATATAGAATTGCTCGATAGGAACCATCCTATTCCCTTTGGCTGTTGCGATCTCCACTTTTGCATTGAGAGCCGCTAAGGCCGGAGCCATATCCGAAGGGTTGACGATAAAACAGATGTCGCTCCCCAAAATGGCATGGTATTGATTCTCACCACCCGGGGCGTAACAATTATTTCCCCCTTTACGCATACAGTCCTTGAACAGTCCCCTCCTGAAATACCAGCAACGGGGCCTCTGGCAGAGATTCCCGCCAAGAGTCCCAACATTTCGGATCTGGGGCACGGCTATCTGATTGGCGGCCTGAGCAAGGAGGGGAAATTTCTTGGCGATCAAGTCCGATGAGGCGATTTCACTGATGGTCGTGCTTGCGCCTATCTTCAAACCACTCTTCTGTTCCTTGATATAACTGAGATCTTTAATGCCCTTGAGGTCGATGAGGAATTGAGGCATCTTGAGCTTTGGCCCTTCAAGGCGATCCTTCATCATGCCCAGAAAGTCACTGCCACCGGCAAGCAGTGCCGCCTTTTCCTTGTGTTTCGTCAGGAGTGAAATCGCCTGTGCCACAGTCACGACTTTATAGTATTCAAAAGGTTTCATTCGCTGCTCCTTTCTCTTTAAGCCTTCAACCCCTTCAGCCCTTCCAGGATGGAACGGGGGGTGATGGGGATTTCCTTGAAACGGACTCCGATGGCATTGTAAATGGCATTAGCGATGGCTGGTGCCGGCACACTATAAGGTGGTTCCCCAACTCCCTTGGCTCCAAACGGACCGTGAGGGTCATAGGGTTCTATGACCAGTGGGTAGATTTCGGGAACGTCCTTGATCGTGAACATCTTGTAATCCAGGACATTGGGGTTGACGCAGATACCGGTCGTCCTGTCCAGGATCTGGTCCTCCATCAGGCCAAAACCCATTCCCTGGATAGCTCCCCCTTCTATCTGGTTTTCAACAGCCAGCATGTTGATTGCCTTGCCGACATCATGGACAGCAAACAGTTTGAGGACCTTGACCTTTCCAGTCCGGGTATCTATTTCCACTTCTACAAAGTGGGCGGCGAACGTATGAATGATAAACCCCTTTGGAAGCTGGCCGATTCCTCTGCCAATGATCGATGCGGGTGCGCTCCTAAGTGCTTCCCCCAGGGGAATACCCTTGTCCGAGCCCTGAACATAGATCTGGCCACCTCTTATTTCCAGGTTCTCTTTGGCTGTTTTCAACTCCCGTGCTGCAATCTCCAGAATCTGCCTCCTGGCATCTGCGGCTGCTAACCGAATCCCGGTTCCTCCAGTCATGATCTGCCTGCTTCCAGTACTTCCCCCTGTATCGGTCGTCACATCGGTGTCCGCGGAGGTGACGGAAACCGCCTCCAAAGGAACTCCAAGTTCTTCGGCAGCAATCATGGCCATGGCTCCCTTCTGACCCCCTCCAATATCAGAAGTACCGGTAAGTACATTCACTGTTCCGTCCGAATTTATTCTCACCATGCCAGAACTGGGGACGGTCATGGCTCCGTGCCTGCAGGCATGGATGGCCATCCCTATGCCCCTCTTTTTGGGACCAGAGCTGGAACCAGGTTTTTGCCATTTTTGCCGCCAGCCTATCTCCTCGGCTCCCCTCCTAATGCACTCCTCCACTCCATTGCTGGTAAAAGGTAATTTTCTATCCTGGTCCCCATCTTCAAGACGGGCATGGTTTTTTAATCTAAATTCTACCGGATCCATCCCCAGCTTTTCTGCAATGATATCCATATGCACTTCTTGCGCAAATTGCCCCATGGGATGTCCCACGCATCGTAAAAATCCACCTTCTGGTTTATTGGTGTGTACGGAATATCCCTCCGCTTTTAAATTGGGACATCGATAAACCGATCTCATCGTCTCCAGAGAACCACCAGCACCGGCAAAATGACCATAGCCTCCCATGTCAGCGATCACTTTGGCATACAGGGCAATCAGGGTTCCATCTTTTTTTACACCGTATTTTAGATGCCAGATGGTGGGATAACGGTGGTGAGCAGCTAAAAAATTCTCATCCCTATCAAATTCTATCTTCACCGGACGTCCGGTTTTCTTAGTGAGAAGCGCGGCTAAGACGTTATATCTTTCCGGTCCGGTTTTATCACCGAATCCCCCTCCCATGAATTCACAGATAACCCGAACCTTGCTCATGGGTATCTTGAGGGCCCTGGACAGACCAGCCTGAGTTGAAAAGGTATACTGGGTTGAATCCCAGAGGGTTAACTTTCCTCCTTCCCAGAGAGCAACACAGACTCTGGGCTCAGAGGTGGCATGTTGAAGCAGGGAAGTGCGGTAATTGTCCTCATAGACCAGGTCAGACTCTTGAAAGCCTTTTTCTATATCCCCGCGTTGAAAGAGGAGAGGTTTTCCACCGATGATATTCCCCTGGGGATGAATCTTGGGGGCCTCCGGTTTCATGGCTTGTTGAGGGTCGAGGACAAACGGGAGCGCTTGATAATCCACTTTGATCAGGTCCAAAGCCTCTCTGGCCACATCTTCATCTACTGCAGCAACCACAGCGATATCATCCCCTTCAAAGCGAGCGGTATCCGTTAAGATAGGCATATCTGCATGCCAGCGATAGGGAGGCATGTCCTTCGGGGTAAGTATTGCTTTAACCCCCAACAGGGCTTTGGCTTTTTCCACATCGATATTGATGATTTTGGCATGGGGATGGGGGCTCCTTAAAATTTTGGCATAGAGCATCCCAGGAAGGTAAAGGTCCGAGGCGTATTTTGCCTTTCCGGACACCCTTTCCCAGGCATCGAGCTGTGGCTGGTGTTTTCCAATGATATTGAATTTCTTACTCATGAAAAACCTCCTTTTTATCTCTGGACTGCTGCCATGGCGGATTTTAAAATTTTAGGATAGGCAGAACACCTGCAGATATTACCCGAAAGGGCTTCTTTTGTTTCGTCCATGCTCGGGCGGGGGGTTCTGTCCAGTAAGGCCTTGACAGACATGATGACACCCGATGTGCAGAACCCGCACTGCATCCCGTCATGTTTAACAAAAGCCTCCTGAATGGGATGGAGCTTTTCTCCTTCAACCAATCCTTCTATGGTGAAGATCTTCTTGTTATCTGCTTCAATGGCCAGGCGAGAACAGGCATAAACGGCCTTGCCCTCCATGATCACCGTACAGGCTCCACAGCTTCCCCGGTCGCAGGATCTTTTGGTTCCGGTGTACCCGAGTTCTTTTCTCAATACATCGAGCAAGGTCCAGTGCGATTTGACCTTCAGACGATAGGACTTGGCGTTGACATTGAGCTGGATGAAAGCCTCCTTGACTCCCTTTGGCAGAGGAGCGGCATCAACTTCTGTGAGTAAAGGAGGAGAAAGAGTGCTGACCGTTGAGGCAATGGCAGTTGCCCCTGCTCCCTTCAAGAAATCACGGCGTGAGACCTTCAATGCATTCCCCTTCTTCTCTTGCTTTGACTTTCTTTCCTTCTCATTCATAATCTTCTCCAATTGAGTTAGTCAGACACTTAACAGTGAATGATTTAAATGGTTTTTTCAGGGAAGACTCGGTGAATCCGTTGAATTTTTCAAACCTTTGGAAATGGGTTCGTAAGCTTACGATGTCCTTATATTACCAATAAAATCGTTTGTCAATAAAAAAAGTTTCACAATCTCCTTTTCCTGTTTTTTCTTCGGACTTTGTCCAAATTTTTGGAGAGTGCGAGATAACTTCTCGAAAGACAAAGAGTAAACAGACAAAAGGCCTAACCAGGGTCAGGTATTTACGCTTCTAAAATAAAGGCAATCATCTATTAGATTGGCATCCACCGTTATCTTATCCTACCCCGTTTGATTATCTCTTTTGATTTTTAGCCTTTTTCATGGTAAAAATGGTTTATGGGTTTATTCACATTTAACAGGAGGTCTGACCATGAAATGTTACGTCTGTGCGAAGCAGGGAGTGGAATCAGAGGCTGTCGCCATCTGCATTGTCTGCGGAATGGGTCTCTGTATGGGGCATGCCTTTAAAGAGGAGTTACTGGTGAAGGATATCATTGATTGGGGATTTGGAGAGGAAAAGATCGCTTATCCGAATACGTTGCCCAGGTTCATCTGTGCCGAATGTAAGCTGGCCTTTGAGCAAAGAAAAAGAGTCGAAAGGAAATAATTAGTTCGGAGTTCGGAGCGATGAGTTCGGAGTTTAAAAAGGGTTGTTTTTTCTCTTGAGATTGCCGATAATTATTTTATGAAGAAAAAAATCCTAATCGTTGAGGATGAGGAAGGTCTGAGACTTCTCTATAAAGAGGAACTGGAGGGGGAGGGCTATGAAGTCCTCACCGCACGAAATGGAAAGGAAGCTATCCAGCAACTGGAAGAAGGAAAACCCGACCTGATCATCCTCGACATCGTCATGCCTGTGATGGATGGGATAGAAGCCCTCGGCCGGATTGTCGAGAAGGACAGAAAGATCCCGATCATCCTCAATACTTCTTACCCCGGCTATCGCAAGGACTTTATGAGCTGGGTGGCCGATGCCTATGTGACCAAGTCGATTGATCTCGAAGAGTTGAAGGGTAAGATCAAACAGCTTCTGGAGAAGGGCAAATCCCGATGAAGAAAATTGTGACGATGCTCCTGGCGGGTGGCCGAGGGGAGAGGCTCTATCCCCTCACCCGTGACCGGGCCAAGCCAGCCGTCCCTTTTGGAGGCATCTATCGAATCATCGACTTCACACTCTCCAACTGCCTCAATTCGGATATAAAACGGATCTATATCCTCACCCAATATAAATCGATATCCCTTCATCGTCACATCCAGTTCGGTTGGAACATCCTCTCCACTCCTCTTGGAGAGTTCATCGAGGTCATTCCAGCTCAGCAAAGGATCGGTGAACAGTGGTATCAGGGGACAGCCGATGCCGTCTTTCAGAATATCTATACCCTTCAGCAGGAGAAGCCGGACCTTGTCCTGATCCTTTCCGGAGACCATATCTATAAGATGGATTACAGGAAGATGATCGCCTTCCATCTGGAGAAGGGGGCGGACCTGACTGTTGCAGCGATCAGGATGGATCGAGGATTATCAAAAGAGTTTGGCGTGATGGAGGTAGACCGGGATTGGAGAATTCTGGGATTTCAGGAGAAGCCTGAAGAACCCAAGACCATCCCCGGAGATTCGGAAGGGATTCTGGCATCGATGGGAATCTATGTCTTCAACACGGAAACCATGGTGAGGCGATTGATCGAAGATGCAAGGTCCGATTCAACCCATGATTTCGGCAGGGATATTATCCCGATGATGATTCAAAAGGATCGGGTTTTCGCTTTCGATTTCAGGCAGGGAAATCGGGGAGAAATGGAATACTGGCGGGATGTGGGGACGATCGATGCCTACTTTGAGGCGAACATGGATCTTGTTTCCGTAATCCCCCAGCTCAATCTCTATGACCCCGAATGGCCTATTTTTACCTACCAACCACCCCATCCGCCTGCCAAGACGGTCCTGCTGGAAGAGGGAAGGGTTGGCGCAGCCCTCAACTCCATCCTCTCGAATGGGTGCATCATCAGCGGAGGCAGTGTGAAGCGATCGATCCTCTCACCAAGGGTGATGGTTCACAGTTATGCCGAGATTGAGGACTCCATCCTTCTGGAAGGCGTTGATGTGGGAAGGTATGCGAAGATTCGGAGGGCGATCATTGATAAGGAAGTTCGGATTCCCCAGGGGATGGAGATCGGTTACGATCCTGACGAAGATGTTAGGCAATTCACGGTGACCAGCTCAGGGATTGTGGTCGTTCCCCGATGGATCAAACTCTGAACAAACTACCAGGAAGAATGGAATGGTGGAATGATGGAGTATTGGGTAACGAAACAGGAGGACTTGATCATGTTTTTTGCTTCTATTCCCAACATTCCATTATTCCAATATTCCAATTAAGCCTCCAGTTCCAGGATGTCACTGATGTTGATCTCCAGCATCTTCACCGAGGCGAGGATTCGATCTGCATTCCGGTCCACGGCCTGTATCCCGCCAGAGAGTTCTTTCAATTCCTGAGCCGCCTTCTTAATCGTCTTGATTCGGGTATCGATTTTTTTTATTTCCCTTCGGTTCATGATTCCCATCCTTTTATCAAATTTTGTAGGGCAAACCTTCAGGTTTGCTTCAGCAGGGCTAAAGCCCTGCCCTACGGAAGCAATTTATCCTTGTTTCCTTAAATCTTTAAACCGCTTTGCCTTGACTTCGTAGCGGGGCAAGGAATTAAAGGGATGAACTTCGATG
>JASEIE010000092.1 GCA_030024065.1 Thermodesulfobacteriota bacterium | reverse complement strand
TTTGCTAATGTGCTTGGTGCACAATGTGAAGAAGATCGTGAAGAAAGTGCTCCAGAGCACAGTCACTTTGCCTGAGAGGTATAGCAAGCTGATCGAAGAGGCTATGCCGGGATACAGAGATGACCAATTGACATTGGTCGGGGTAGTCGTGTAAAGTCAGTCCCAGAAGTGAACAAAAGTAGCCGAAAGGGGGTGATAGCTTTCAAGGGATAACGGTTTGAGGTGCGGTTAAGGTGCCGGAGAGAATCGATGGTCGGTGATTAGCCTCCGGCAGAAAAGGTTTTTAGACAGCCTGTTAATCTTTGTTCTATTAAAAACTTTTTTATCTAATTACTTTGGGAGGGGATTAAACGAGGGTATATAAAATGGGTCTCAAAGATTTGCGTGGATTTATACAGGCTTTAGAAAAAACAAGGGATGTTGTTCACATCAAGAAAGAAGTGGACTGGGATGTCGAAGCAGGAGCTATTAGCCGAAGGGTCTATGAAATGAGTGGCCCGGCTCTCTTGTTCGAAAATATCAAAGATTATCCTGAGAATCGTATCTTCGCTGGTTCCCTCGGCACTTACAGGCGAGTTGCCATTGCAATGGGACTTCCCCCTGACACCTCGTTGAAAGATATCTATAAGGAGTATGAGAGAAGGTATGATCATGCGATAAAGCCTGTCATAGTGAATGATGGGTCCTGTAAAGAAAACGTCCTCCTTGGGGAGAAGGTTGATCTCAATCGGTTTCCAGCGCCCATGGTTCATGAAGGGGATGGGGGTCGGTATATCGGGACATGGGATTTAGTCGTGTGCAAGGATCCGGATAGTGATTGGGTCAACTGGGGTATGTACCGTTTCATGATCCATAATGAAAAGTTTATCGTCGGATTTCCTCGGCTCCATAGCCACTTGGGAATGCTCTTACACCAGAAATATTTACCCAAGAACCGAGCCATGCCGATCGCACTGGTTATCGGAGCTCACCCTCTCTATCACTTAGCCGCCTCAGGTAGTTATCCAAAAGGTGTGACCGAGGCAGACTTCGCTGGTTCCTTAACCCAGCGGCCCGTGGAACTCATTAGGTGTGAGACAAGTGAGCTTTTGGTGCCTGCTCAATCGGAGATAGTGATTGAAGCCGAAATCGTCCCCAATGGTGTTGCTCCGGAAGGACCTTTTGGGGAATATCCAGGTTATCGCACTGAGGGGGTAAGGATGGGTGTATTAGCTCGAGTAAATGCGATGACATTTCGGAATTCACCCATCTTAACCATGATCAGTCTGGGTATGCCTCCCGATGATAATTCAGTGGCAACGCCCATCGCCTCGGCAATAGCAGTGAAACAGTACCTCCTGAGAAAGGAAATCCCTGTGGTCGATGTTTACTCCCCTCCTGAGGCAGCGCTGCACACTATCATAGTAAGCGTTAAATCTGGGGGAAGAGCGATTGTTAATAAGATTTTAGATAGTCTGACAACCCGTAGAGCGGACTGGAGTAAGGTGATCGTGGTTGATAATGATGTAGATCCTTTTAACCTCTTTCAAGTGGTGCATGCCTTTTCCGTCAAGTGCCACCCGAAAAGGGGCATCATCGTCCGGGAAATTGAGGCAGGCAAAGGGAATCCCCTAACACCAGCCTATACCGCTGAAGAGAGGAGAGCGATGGAAGGAGCTATCGTTGCCTTTGACTGTACGTGGCCGCCTGAATGGCCAAAGGATGCTATTCCTGTCAAGTCCGCTTTTGAAACCATCTATACTGAGGAAATAAAAAATAAAGTGATAGATCACTGGAAGAATTATGGGCTTTAGGTAACTCAAAAATGATTAGGATAAACCAAGGCAGGCTATTCCCCGGAGAATGAACGCTCCCCAGAGGAAGGGAAGATAAAATGAAGAAAGAATATTTAACTTTTGTCCCTCACATTGAGAATCTCGTTGAGAACCAAGAGATCGAGCTTGCGGTTAAAGATTTAACTCCAGGCCCCCGGAAGTATAACACTAAGATCGTAAAAGCCATCGTATCCAGCACTCCAAACTCATTGCCCAAAAGTGATATACTATACATTAGGTCCTGGTTAGGGGTTTTGTACCCGCAAACTTGGGCTATTAAGATCGTTGAGGAAATAGGAGAATTCCTGCCTGGTCAACCGCACGGAGAAACACTGGAGATGAAGAAGGAGTCCTGAAATGCCTAGAGGGACCCGATACACGGAGGAAATGATTAGTGAATATGTAAAGAGAGGGTTTTGGACAAGGGAATTGACGGTAGATTTTTGGGATCGGAACGCAGTACTTTATCCCGATGAAGAGGCCCTTGTTGATTCGAAGATAAGATTAACTTGGCTACAGGCCAAGAAGCAAATAGACAGAATTGCCTTTCATTTGCTCGAATTAGGTTTTAAAAGAGATGACGTTCTCCTTGCTCAGCTATATAACAGTGTAGACCTTGTCTTAATTCGCCTTTCCTGTGAGAAAGCCGGAATTCTATTAGCGATCGTCCCCTATACTTTCCGCCATGTTGAACTAAGAGCTGTTTTTAAGCAAGTAGAGGCTAAGGGAGCATTTATCCCTTATGAGTTTCGTGGCTTCAACTACTTTGAAGCATTTCAAGAGATTCGTTCCCAATTACCAAAATTAAAGTATCTCTTTGTCGTTGGTGACAAAGTTCCTGAGGAAGCAATTTCTGTGAAAGGGATGGCCCAGCAGGGCTTGGTGGAAAAGTATTCTCAGGATCTCCTTCGGGCGGCCAAATTCGATCCCTTTGGTTTTGAAGAGATTATGACGACGAGTGGTACCACTGGCATTCCCAAATGTGCTGAGTGGACTGGATGTGCTCGCATGAGCCAAGGCCGAGATGCCATCGAAAGGCTTCACCTTACTCGAGATGATGTCATTTGTGCTTTCAGTCCTTCCTATGGGGCAACCACCGAGACTTTAACATATCGAACTCCACCTCAAATAGCTGCAAAGACAGTAATGTTAGAAAATTATACTCCAGAAGAGGCTTGCAAATTGATTGAGAAAGAAAGGATTACGGTAGGCGGGATCGTTCCAACGATGATTGTTCGACTCCTAAACTATCCAGACCTCGATAAGTATGACCTCAGCTCTCTTCGCATCTTACTAAGTTCGGCGGCGTTACTGCATTATCAAGTAGCGAAAGAGGCGGAAGAGAAATTAGGCTGCTCTATTGTTCAAGGTTATGGCTCGATGGATAGTGGCGGAGTGTGTCTCGGCTCTATCGATGACCATAGAGAAGCAAGGCTTGGGACAGTAGGAAGACCGCTGAATGGCAACGAGGTCAGGTTGGTCGATGAAAAAGGGAAGGGAGTCCCTCACGGTGAGGTTGGGCTCGTCACCGTAAGCGGACCCCATTGCATTAGTGGCTATTATAACGATCCAGAGGCAACCAGGAAAAGTTGGGAAGATGGTCGATTCAAATTAGGTGATCTGGGGAGATTTGATGAAGGGGGAAGACTTCAACTGATGGGGCGCCAGAAAGATGTCATCATCCGCGGTGGACAGAATATCTATCCCAAGGAGATCGAAGGCCTATTGGTACAATACCCAAAGATAGCGGAGGTGGCAATCGTTAAAATGCCTGACCTGGAAATGGGAGAAAGGGCTTGCGCTTATGTGGTGACCAAGCCAGGAGAAAGATTGACCTTTGAAGAAATGGTTTCCTTCTTGAAAGAAAAGGGGATTGCTAAATTTAAATTGCCGGAGAGATTAGAGATTGTGTATGCCCTTCTGCTTGTGCCGGGAGGCAATAAAGTGAATAAACGTCTTCTTGAAGAAGAGATAACTCAAAAGCTTAAAAAAGAAGGACGAATATAATAAGCAGAGGAACTGAAGATCACAACCGACTGTGTCTGATGATCAATGGGAGGGAGGAAGAGACAGCCATGCCATTTAAGGATCTTAGGGATTTTTTAGAGAAGCTCAAGCAAGTAGGTCAGTTGTTAAATTTGAAGCGGGCACTTGAAAGCGGCTATGAGGTATCTGCCTTAGGGTGGGAACTTTCGGAACGCGGGGGCGGGCCAGCCATTACCTTCAAGATCAAGGGCTACGATACTCCGGTCGTGGCCAATGTGCATGGTACGCTCGAGCGAAACGCCATGGCCCTGGGGCTTGAGCCCGCAGAGAGCATGGAGAAGAATTTTGTGCTAATTCGTAACCGTGTGGCGGAGGTCCTGGCCGCGAAAGATGCCTGGATCGAACCGAAGATCGTAAAAATCGGTCCGTGCCAGGAGATGGTGTTGAGGGGCGATAAGGTTAACTTGAAGAAGCTGCCCATCCTCAAATGGAACCCCCTTGACGGCGGCCCCTACATCACGCTCCCCAACGTCATCACGAAAGACCCCATCAATCCAAAATTTGGCCGGAATAACGGTATGTACCGCGTCATGATTCACGATGAGAGAACGACGGGGATCATGTGTTGTGCGACCCAGGATATTGGCATCCATATCGCTCGTGCGCGGGCAGCAGGGATGAAGAGCATGCCCGTTGCCGTGGCTGTTGGACTGGACCCGGTAATCAATATGGTTTCCTGCACCAAGATGGAGTCATTTATGGACGACGAGTTCGCCCTGGCAGGAGCGCTTCGGGGCAAAGCAGTGGAGATGGTCAAATGTAAAACCATTGATCTGGATGTTCCGGCCCATGCGGAGTTAGTATTGGAGGGAGAGTTGGACATAGATCCCGCTCATGCTAAGATGGAAGGACCTTTCGGGGAGTGGATGGGATATTTCGAGGAGCCCATGATGCTCCCTGTTTTCCGGGTCACGGCCATTACACATCGAAGGGATATGCTCTATCAAATGTGCACTTTGGGCCATGAACGCAGTGATGGCGATTTGTGGAAGATCCCTTTGTTGCAAGCCAATACATATAACTACCTTAAGCGTGCTGTGATCGGTTTCCGGGACTATTATGCCCCTATAAGTTCGCGAGGATTTAAAGCGGTGGTGCAGATCGAGAAGCGCTACCCCGGCTGGGGCAGGCAGGCGATTCTCGCCTATCTGGGTTCGGGCCAGGGCATGGCCTCGGCTAACTACGTAGTGGTGGTGGACACCGACATCGACATTTATAACCAGGCCATGGTAGATTGGGCTATTGCTACACGGGTAGACCCGGCCCGAGACGTCATCATTCTTCCAGAGGCAGGGGTTTACCCCCTGAATCCAGCTGCCTCGCGGCGGAGCGAATCTGAGGAAACCGGATATACGGAATTCGGTTTTATCGGTAAGATGGGCATTGATGCCACAAAGAAAACAACCCTGGAGAACCGGCGCCCTACTGGGATCCCTGTGAGGCCGGACCCCAAGGCCTTGGAAATAGTTAGAAAGAATTGGTCTTCCTACGGGCTGGACTAAGTGAAGCGCCACCCCGCTGCTTCACTTGCGTGGTGGAATTTATCATCGCGGGTGGGCATTCAACCCAACCCTTATCGAGGGGAATGTTGCACGCCCTTAACCCCCAGCACAAGGCTTCCCGTCCATAAAACGGGGTTTATAACTTTAGTAAAATAAAGAAAGGAGGATGACGATGAGAAAAATAGTTATAGTTGATTTAATGAAAACCATATCTCTAATCTTTTGTTTAATGTTGGCCTTAACCACTATGGCCATAGCCCTGGATTATCCCACGAAAACGATCCAAATCATTGTTCCCTATCCCCCTGGAGGGACCAACGATATTACTGCCCGAATCCTGGATACAAAACTGGCCTCTCTTCTTGGACAATCAGTGATTGTGGTAAACAAACCAGGAGGGGGAGGAGCAGTAGGAATAAAATTTGCCTCCACAGCCAAACCCGATGGATATACGATTCTGACTTCTCCTCCCGGGATAGTGATGATCCCTATCCTTACTCCTGGAATAGGCTTCAAACTGGAGGATTTTATTCCAATTGGTCTTGCAGTCTCTATTCCCAGTGTTATCACGGTGAAGGCTGATGCGGCCTGGAAGACCCTCAGTGATCTTATTCAAGATGCTAAGAGAAATCCAGGAAAGCTTACTTACAGCACTGCAGGGCCTGGAACCACCCCTCATTTCGCCGGAGAACTTTTAAAGATCGAAATTGGTACGGATATCGTCCATGTTCCCATGGGAGGAGAAGCACCGGCAGTCACTGGGATCTTAGGGGGTCATGTGAATTTGACATTTGTCAGCTTGGGAGCAGTAAGTGAACACCTAAAGGCAGGCACTTTAAGAGCATTAGCTCTGATGTATCCCATGAGAATAAAGGATTTTCCTGATATTCCTACTACCAAGGAACTGGGGTATCCAAAGCTAATGACCACTGCCTGGCACGGCTATTTCTTCCCTGCTAAAACCCCTAAAGAAATAGTGGTGAAAGTGGCAAAAGCTTTTGAGACTGCTCTGAAAGATAAGGAGGTAATTGGCAGGATTGAGAAGGCTGGGATGCTGGTAGAAGGCATGATTCTGGAGGAGGCTAACAAATTTTTCCAGGACGAAGAGAAGAAGTGGAGTGAGGTGGCTAAGAAAGCTAAGATGGTGGAAGGAGAAAGAAAATAATTTCCTTAAGGGAGATTTAATGGGGAAAAAGGATAGGATCAGTTCCATTTTCTGGCTCATTATATCCGTGCTTATTCTAAAAGAGAGTTGGGTTCTCCCTTTTGGGACTCTCTCTCGACCAAAGCCTGGTTTTTTTCCTTTGATCATAGGGATTGTCTTGGGGCTTTTATCCCTTATCCTTTTTGTGAAATCTTGGCTGGGGAAAAAAGCGGGTGGGGAAGATTTCAGATTTTTTTCCGAGCGAGGAGAATGGAAGAGGATCGTTTTGACCTTGGGTATGATGTTAGTTTTCTACCTCATCTTCGAATTAGTGGGATTTCCCCTTACCACCTTCTTTTTGATATTGGTATTGATCAGGTTTGTTGAACCACATAAGTGGTCATATTCTTTAGGAATAGCGGTTCTAATTTCATTTGGTTCTTATCTCCTTTTCCAGGTATTACTTAAATCTGACCTTCCTATGGGAATTTTGGAGGGATTGGGATTTTAGCTTATTAAATAGAAGAAGATGGGAACTCTGGAAAATGTCCTGATGGGCTTTGCCATTGTTCTTCAGCCCATCAATCTATTCTTCTGCTTTCTCGGTGTTCTCTTGGGGACTTTGGTGGGGGTTTTGCCAGGCATAGGTCCAGTAGCGACCATCTCCCTTCTCCTACCCGCGACCTTCAAGATGGACCCAGTCACCGCGATCATCATGCTGGCCGGAGTTTATTATGGCGCCATGTACGGGGGGTCTACAACCTCCATTCTGGTTAACATCCCAGGAGAGGCAGCCTCGATTATTACCTGTTTAGACGGCTACCAGATGGCTCGGAAAGGGCGAGCAGGACCTGCTTTAGGGATCTCTGCTATCGGCTCCTTTATCGGAGGAACATTTAGTGTGGTTATGCTGATGTTTTTAGCCCCTCTCCTGGGAAGGGCAGCCTTGAAGTTCGGTCCTCCGGAGTATTTCGCCTTAATGGTTTTTGGCTTGACCCTTCTTACCTATCTCTCCAGGGGATCCATTCTTAAAGCCTTGGTCATGGCGATTGCAGGATTGTTTGTGGGCAGTATCGGTATGGACCCGGTTTCCGGAGAACAGAGATTCGCTTATGGCAGTATTACCTTAATGGATGGAGTAGGTTTAGTCCCGGTGGCTATGGGGATGTTTGGGGTGGCAGAAGTTCTGACCAACGTAGAGGTCTTTATAAAACAGGAAATCTTCCAAACCAAGATAAAAAACATCTGGCCAAGTTGGAAGGATTGGGTTGAAAGCCGCTTGGCTATCCTCAGAGGCTCGGTGATTGGTTTTTTCCTCGGGATTCTTCCGGGACCCAGCGCCACGATCGCTTCCTTTGGTTCCTATGCTCTGGAAAAGAAAATCTCCAAACATCCGGAAAAGTTTGGCACCGGAGCGATTGAAGGCGTAGCCGGTCCAGAAACAGCTAATAATGCGGCTGTTGGAGGGGCCTTTATTCCATTGCTTTCTCTGGGAATCCCTGCCAATATAGTAATGGCCCTATTTTTGGGAGCCCTTATGATCCATGGCGTCCGACCTGGGCCTCTGTTCATCCCTCAGAATCCAGAACTCTTTTGGGGGCTAATCACCAGTATGTATATTGGCAATGCGATGCTTCTGATTTTGAATCTCCCTTTGATTGGCCTCTGGGTAAAGGTCCTCAAAATTCCCTACCACTTACTTTTCCCTTTAATCCTTCTCTTATGCCTCATTGGGGTTTATAGTCTAAACAATAACCCAACGGAGATTCTGATAATGCTTATTTTTGGATTTATTGGCTACTTGATGAGGAAATTTGAATACGAAGGAGCCCCTTTTCTTCTTGCCCTTGTCTTAGGACCGATGATGGAGAGTAATCTACGGCAATCTCTCCTTATCTCAAAGGGAGCCCTCTCTATCTTTTTTATCAGGCCCATTTCGGTGGTCTTCCTCCTCGCCGCCCTGATGATGCTTCTAACCTCATTCTACCACCAACTAAAAAGAAGGTAAGCAGGCTGTCCAAAAAGTCCGGGAGGAAGATAGCTCCTTGACCCAAACATACAAAGTATTATAATGTGTTCAAAGGATGCTTCCCCTGGAGGTAAGTACGAATGAAGATATTCAGGGAATACAGTGCTGAGCATGCTGATATACTTCCAGATTTGTATGTAGAGGCGGTGAGGCTGTGTGCCTCTTTAGGCATGGTAGGGTTGGGGCACATTGCCTTTGATGGCACCAAGCTAAAGGCAAATGCTTCGGTGAGACAGACCAGGGACAGCAGATGGTTTGGAGAAGGAGATCGAGCGCATCAAGGAGCAGATGAGGCAGATGATTCAGGCGTCAGCCAAGATAGACGAGCTAGAGGAGCGGATATACCCTGATAGTGATGGCTCAGAGGTAGCGGAGGAGTTGAGGAGGAAAGAATACCGTCTGAAGAAGCTAAAGGAGGCGAGGGAGTTACTGGAGAGGGAGAAGCTGGAGAAGGTGAATGTAACCGATCCAGAGTCTCGGCTGATGCTTGGCTGCGCAGGCAGGAAGGACAGGCGGAAGGTGATCCACCCCAGCTACAATGTGTTCATCCAACCAATCAAAGGGAGGGTTTTATGAGCAAAGATCTACCGGGTTTTATCACATCGATGGAAAAAAAGAGGCCTGGATCAATCATCCGTGTGAAAGACCAGATCAATCCGAATCAATTTGAAACGATCGCCTTTTTAAAACACCTCGATTTACGAGGGGAGCAGAAGATGGTCCTTTTTGAAAACGTCCTTGCCCTCAATGGCCAGCCTTCCTCCTTTCCTCTCTTTTACAATCCCTTTGTGACAAGGCAATTTTGTGCCGATGCTCTCGATATGGGCGACCTGAGATCCAACATCGATTTAAGCCTGGAGTTTGCCAAAAGGGAACTCCAACAGGGAGAATTAAAAACAGTTGATCCGGAGAGGGCCCCCTGTAAAGAGGTTGTCCTCAGGGGTCCTGAGGCAGATTTGAAAATGCTTCCCATACCAATGCACCACAAGGGTGATGTCGGTCCCTATTTGACGATGGTCTGTGTCATCAAGGGCGTCGATAAGGAATTTTACGATATTACCTTCACCAAGAATATGTACTATGGACCACAGAGGATGAGTATCTCAGCGCATCATCATCACCACCAGAGGACGATGATCGAAGAGAATGAAAAGGAAAACAGGAGGACCCCTGTGATTGTCGTCCTCGGACACCACCCCGCCTTTAATCTTTCGAGCTGTTGCATGACTCCCTATGGTAATGATGACTATCTGACTGCGTCCGCATTCCTTCAAGAACCCCTCCGTCTGACCCCTTCGGAAACCTGGGGCGAGGAGTTTTTGGTTCCTGCAGATTCAGAGATCGTTATCGAAGGGGAGATCCCTCCCCACGTGTATGAATCACAGAATCCATTCGGTGAGATCCTGGGCTACTATCAGCCGGAGATGAAGGTTCCGGTCGTTGAAGTCACAGCCATGACCTGCCGGAAAAAGGCTGTGATGCAGGATATCTGGGCTGGCCAAATGGACCACTGGAACCTGGGCGGGATACCCAAAGAAGGGAGTGTTTATAATGTGATCAAAAAGAATGTCTCAGGGATAAAGGCCATCCACCTCTCCCCATCGGGCTGCGGCCGAGTGATCTGTTACATCTCGATTAAAAAAGAATTTGAGAACGAGCCCAGAAAAGCGGCCATGCAGGCCTGTGTTGAAATGCCCAACCTCAAATTGGCTGTGGTTGTGGATGACGATGTCGACATCTTCAACGAGCGAGAGGTGATGTGGGCGGTGGGAACCCGAACTCATTGGGACAAGGACCTGGAAGTGATCCGCAACGTCCAGAATTTTCGCGGTTGGTTGGGAGATGCGGTAGCCATCATCGATGCGACCCGACCCCTCGGGAAGGATTTCCCCGAACGAAATGAAATCGATCAAGACTCATTTAAACGGATTGATGTGAGTAAATACGTAAGGAAGGAGAAATGATGAAAGAAAAATTTATCAGAACAGAGGCCTTGATTAAATTGGCACTCCTGGCCTTTTTCGGGTCCCTGTACCTGCTTTCCATTTCCTATCCGGATAAATCCAGACAGTTTCCGCAGCTCATCGCCATTTTCACCCTGATCATGCTTTCGATTTCCCTGTTCATTGACTTCACCCAAAGAAGAACTGATGCCGGAGAAATATCCGAGGTCGATGACACCGAGCTGAAGGTGATTGACAAGGAGACCAAGAGGGCAAGGAAGAAGAGGTTTTGGCAGGCGTGGGAAATCATCCTGTTTTCTACGGCCATTGGTTTTTTAGGGGGATTTCTCTTTACCGCCCTCTTTTTATTTGTGGGTTCTGCCTTTCTCTTTGGAGAAAGAAAGAACGTATTTAAAAATTCGGCCATTGCCGTTTTCATAACGATCTTCGTCTATATTTTATTCCAGTGGGTGATGAAGGTTCCTCTGCTCGGGGGCATTCTCTGGTAGTTTTTTCTGAAAAAGGAGGATTGTTTAATGGATCTTTCTGAGATTGTGGCTCAAGCCATTGCGTTTGTTTTCCAGTGGCAGAATTTACTCGCTCTCATAGCCGGGATGATTTACGGAATTATTATCGGAGTGCTTCCGGGTCTTGGCCCTTCGGCCGGCATGGCCCTGGCTCTCCCCCTGATCTTAAAATGGCATCCGGCCACAGCCCTGATCTTTATGGGATCCTTATATAAGTGCAGCAACTATGGTGGATCCATCACCGCCATTTTGGTCAACACACCCGGCGATGCATCCAATGCCGCAACGATCCTGGATGGTTTTCCGATGTGCGAAAAGGGAAAGGGAGGAGTGGCGCTGGCCATCAGCGCCACTGCTGCCATGGTGGGGGGAACGATCGGAATGATCTGCCTTGTTTTTTCTGCCCCTTTTCTGGCTGAATTTGCTTTAAGATTTGGACCAGCCGAATACTTCTTGACCGCCCTCCTTGCCCTCTCGATCATCGCCGCAGCGGTACGGGGGGCCACCCTCAATGGGATCATCGCCGCCGGGTTGGGTCTGATGCTCTCCACGGTCGGTTTCGATGTGATCACCGGACATCTCCGTTTCACCTTTGGTTGGGCGCCGATTGAGGATGGCATTCCCCTGATTCAGGCTTTGGTAGGACTTTTCGCAGTAACCCAGGCCTTATGCCTGGCCGAGAGCGCGGAATCCATCTCCCGGATCGGCAAACTTGCCGGGGGCTTCTGGGAAGGGGTAGTGACTTACTTCAGGCATCCCTATGCCATCATCCGGTCTGCAGTGGTGGGCCTTTTTATCGGCATCCTTCCTGCGGTGGGTCAGAGTTCTGCGGGCCTCCTTGCATGGGCCGAAGCCAAACGGGAGTCGAAACACCCTGAAACCTTCGGCAGGGGAGAGCCCGAAGGGTTGATTGCCTCCGAGACTTCAACCAATGCCTGTATGCCTGGAGATCTGGTTTGCACCATTGCC
>JASEIE010000091.1 GCA_030024065.1 Thermodesulfobacteriota bacterium | reverse complement strand
CCCCATTTCCCCTCACCCTATCCCTCTCCCCGGCGGGGAGAGGGCTTCTTCTATTTCCCTCTCCCAGAGGGAGAGGGTTTCTTCTTGCTCCCTCTGGGAGAGGGTCGGGGTGAGGGGGCTCCTCTTCGAGAAATACTTCTTTCTCAGGAATAAAATCCTTACTGGCAAGTTTTTCGAGTATGGTTTTTGAATCCATTACCTTGAAATCTCTTACAAGCCATGCCCTTTGAAACGGACTCTTATTCCGATAAAGTTTGATGGTATTCTGCTTAAGGAGGTCCTCTTTGTTTCCCTCAAGACCTTCCAGCCTCGCGTAGACCAGCTCAAAACGGGGATCTTTAATCGGAGTGACGGAGACGACATACTTTATTCCATAGAGGTTCGGAAGAGCACTTGAAGAGATGGAAGGAAGACCTGTAAACGCCTTATAGAGATCATCACCCCTTTTTAATCGAACGACGTCAATTCCCCAGATGTCGCGTATCTGATAGATCATATTGAATGACGGCAGGTTCTTCTCTTTTATGATATCGAAGGGTGTGTGACTTACAAATATAATGGGGGTTTCCATCGAGGTGGTTTTTGCCGTTGAAAAAACTCGGAAGAGTGATTTATCAGAGGTGATGATTTCTAATATCTTCGTCTTCTTAAAATAGTCCGTTGACTTTTCCTGCCCGTAAAAACCCATATTCCCAAAGAGGTCTGCGATCAGAAAAAAAACGATTAAAACCCTTGTCCAGCCTTTCCATCCTACCTCATAACCAACCCTGATAAGGAGAAAGAATAGGGTGAGATAGAAGAAGAATCTCTTAGCGTGATAAAGGTTGACGGAAAGGTGATTGAATTGAGGGAAGTCGACTTCCCTCAATTTGAGGAAATGTTCAATCTCCCGATGACCCAGGACTAAAAATAGAAGGAGACTCCCTGATATGAGGGAGAAGAGGATGAGGAAATGCTTTAACCCCTTTTTCTCTCTTTCTTTAGAAAATTGGACCAGTCTCTCAAAACCCAGGCCCGCTGTAATGGCGAGGCAAAGAATAAAAATGTAGAGAAACTTGACAGGGTATCTGATCCCGTTAAAAAAGGGGACATACTTATAAACGAACGGATAGAGGGGATTATACTGCCCGAGGGATAAGAAAAGGGAAAAGAGCATTAGGGAGAGGAAGAGCATTCGGCCTCTCCCGATCCCCCTCACCCTCCCCTCTCCCCCATAGGGGAGAGGATTTCTTCTTGCTCCCTCTCCCTCTGGGAGAGGGTCAGGGTGAGGGATAAGAAAGAATATCAGACTCAATACAAACGGCAGTCCACCCGTATACATTGTTTTGAGCCAGCACTGTGTGACCCAGTACTTCTTCATATCCAAAAAATACCCGTAGGCATCGGGTAAAAAGAAGAGGAGAATGTCCTTCGGAGCCAAACTCCATATCGTTGCCTCATGGTAGGTGATTCCCTGGCCCCGTATGGAATGAACCCAGAGTTCAAGGAAAGGTATTAGCTGTATTGCCGAAAGTATTAAAAATATGAAGGAGATAATTAAGAGGCTCCGTATCCTAAGCCAAACCTTTTTCCATTTTTGGAGCCCACAAAGGGCCTCCCCTACATCATCCGCATTTTGTAGGGGCAATCCTCTTGGGCCACCTTCCTCCTCCCCCTCTTCCCTGGGAGACTGTATCGTAATTCGCCGTTCCCCCTTCGACACGCTCAGGGCGAACGGCCAAGTAATTGATTTTAAATATACCCTTTTCCGTTCGTGGTGAGCCTGTCGAACCATGAACGGATTTGTGACACAGTCTCTGGAGGGAGAGGGTTGGGCTGAGGGGGATTCAAAAGAAAAAATCACCATAAACAGAAGCACAAAGAAATTTCCATAGACAATTTCAATCCCGCCCCCCAAGAAAGAAATGGTCATAAAGATGGCAGTTAAAATCTCATTTTTGATTCCCGGACGCTCGATTGCCCTTCTGAAAAAGAGCATGATCAGTGGTGTCCAGATTACAGAGAGAAGGATGTTGAGAAGACTGTGGACAGAGAGGAGGTAACCGCTGAGCATTAATATCAGACCGGAGATGAGGGATCCTGTTGAGTTGACCTTCAGGTCCCTAAGAAAAAGATAGGTAAATAATCCCGCCAGAAAGAAATGGAGGATGATGACGGCGTTAAAAGCAATGTCGAAGGGAAAAAGAAAGAAGAAACCATTGGGGGGATAGAGGAGACCGTTTTGAGGATTGGCCAGGAATGGATGTCCTGAAAACTGATAGGGATTCCATAGAGGGAAATCCCACCCCTTCAGGCTCTCCACCCAGAAGAACCTTGGAGGGATAAAATAAGGGGCAAGATCCCTTTCGGTAAGGAGAAACCTCTCACCAAAGAGATCATAAAAGAAGAGGAGTGAAGAAAAGAAAAGGGCCAGAACAGCCAGAAAATCGGAATAAAAAGGGGACAGGCTACTTTTTTTATTTGGAATTAAACCATTGGAAAACCATCGTAGCATAAACGATTTTCAAAAAAAGTAGCCTGTCCCCATATCCATATCCTAATATCACCCTTTACCATGTGGTGTTTGCGGCAGCAAATGTTCCATAAGTTGTTGGTGCCTGGAGCGTTATCGGTGAAAGAGTAAAGGTGTAAACATAGCCTCCTGCTGTCATCGTGAAATTGGTGTCATTATAGGTGAAGACGACTCCCTGTATGCCTACATTGGCCACAACTACTGTCATCGTATATTCTGGGGTCGACCCTTTTATCAGACGGTCAGCAAAAACAATCGAATTGGCGCTTCTCAAAGACCCCAAAATACCTCTTGCCGTGCCATCGGCAGCATCCCGGGTCAGGTCGAGGTATCTTGGAATGGCGATTGCCGCAAGAATTCCGATGATGACGATAATGACAATCAGCTCAATCAATGTAAAACCTTTTTGATTTTTAGCCATCTTCTTCCTCCTCCTTCTTTTTTAAATGTGAATCCTTTACCATGTGGTGTTTAAGGCAGCAAATGTTCCATAAGTTGTTGGCGCCTGGAGTGTTATCGGTGAAAGAGTAAAGGTGTAAACATTACCTCCTGCTGTCATCGTGAAATTGGTGTCATTATAGGTGAAGACGACTCCCTGTATGCCTACATTGGCCACAACTACTGTCATCGTATATTCTGGGGTCGACCCTTTTATCAGACGGTCAGCAAAAACAATCGAATTGGCGCTCCTCAAAGACCCCAAAATACCTCTTGCAGTGGCATTGGCAGCATCCTGAGTCAGGTCGATGTATCTCGGGACGGCAATCGCTGCCAGGATACCTATGATGACAATGATGATAATCAACTCAATCAAAGTAAAACCCTTGTTGTTTCTTATCATTACATGCACCTCCTATGTTATAAAGCTAAATTAGACATATTTTACAAGATATTTGTGCATTGTCAAGATATATTTATATGAAAAAAATTATAGTAAACGGCAATATTTATGCCATCTTATCCCTCTTTACTTTAATAAGTTCAGCCACAATGCTCACAGCAATTTCTTCAGGGGTCTCGGAGTTGATATCGAGGCCGATCGGCGCATGGACCCGGTCCAATTCATTCCTACGAACTCCCCTCCCTATCAAATCCTGATAAAGGGTATGTATCTTTTTCTTCGAACCGATCATCCCGATATAACGGGCACTGGTTTTAATCGCCTTTTCTAAGATATACCTGTCGTAGAGATGTCCCCGGGTGACAATGATGATGTAGCTGGAGGCATCGATGATGAGTTGGTCGAACGACCTTTCAAATTCTGAAACGATGACCTCATCGGCCTCTGGAAAGGAGTCCTTGTTCGCAAATATCTCTCTGTCGTCAATAACCACCACTTTAAAATGGACTTTTTTGGCAAGGGGAACCACTTGCTGTGAAATGTGGCCTGCACCAAAGATGTAGACTGTTGGTTCGGAGCAGATAGACTCTAGGAGAACCTCCATTCTTTTCCAGGGATGATTTGCCCGCTCAGAACTCATCAACAACACCCTTAGTGACTTCTCTCTCAAGAGTGTCTCTGCCTCCTTAAAAATCCTCCCTTCCCATTCATCCCCGGCAAAGAGAGAGCCGGTCCTTTCTCCGGATGCCTTCATCAATACCTTGGCACCCTCCCTTTTGGGAAAAGCGCCGTCCACGGATATCACTGTGGCGAGGATGCCGGAGCCACCCATTTGACTGATCCTCCCCACCTCTCGATAGATATTTAAAAAATCTTCGGTAAGGGGTTCCAGGAAAATATCGATATTCCCACCGCAGATGAGCCCCCCCTCAGCCAGTTGTTCAGCCGTCAAATTAAAATGGAGGACACCCCCTTCACCCTTCTCCATGGCTTCCTGGGCTTCCTGCCATACATCAGCCTCAACGCACCCCCCTCCAATTGAACCGATTGCTTTTCCGTCTTTTTTGACCAGGTATTTCGCCCCAGCCTCTCTGGGGGCGGAACCCACGCGGGTGATAATGGTGGCCAGCGCCAGCTTCTCCTTTCTCTCAAGGGCTTTTACTATTTCATTAAAGATGTTTTCCATAGCCTTTTCAATTATTTTAAATTATAATATTGATCTTGTAAACCCCTTACCAATCATTTCGGGGCGACCTGAACATCAGGATGTCTACGATGAAGATGTATTCTGTATGGAAACGTAGGGAGTTTCAGGGTCAAATCGATCTCGTAGTAGTTCTTAACAAATGTTTCAAGCTCAGGAAAGTTTTCAAGATACATTATTTCGATAATGTATGCCGGGGGGGATATTCTTATCTCCTCCATCACCTTGGGAGCGTAAGCTCGGAGCGCCTCAAAGGCGTTATTGGTAACGACTGTACTCAGGTTGAAATTATTCCGGTACCGGGTGGCTGCTATTCGTTGTGCCAGAAAATAGACTTGTGGGGCGATCCCCCAAACATAGATGGTATCCGCAGGGTCCGTACAACCGCGAATGTATAAGGCAATCTGGTGTTGAACGATGTTATAGACCCCATATCCATACCCATCGTGAACTCCATCGACTCCTTTAAACTGAAACGCTGTCTGTTGGACAGGCGTGTAGGTAAAGAAATATTTATAGTCCGTTTTGACAAAGAGGGCGACTGTAATCACCAGAATGATCGCCCATAACCCTTGTGCGACAAACCTCGGCAAATGGGAAAGGTTTTTGGCCAGTTTCCAGGCCAATCTTATTCCATAGGCGGCCATTATTGAAAAAGGGGCGATCAATTGAAGGAAGTAATGGGCGTAGAAGATTCCAGAAACCCATAGGACTGAAAAAGACCAGAAAGTCCACCAGAGGAGTATTCTGTCGGCAAGCTCTCCTCTGCCATGCCATATCCGCCAGCCTATATAAGCTGATGAAAAAAGGGCGCCCAACCAGAGTAAACTGTTCTCCTGAAGGATCAACTTCATGCTAAGGAGAAAGTACTTGAATACACTCGTGTACTCGTACCCTCTCTGAAGATACCGAAAATTGCTTCCCAAGATGGATTCATATAATTCATTTAAAGTATAACCATGAAAGGAATAAAAAAGGATGACGCCGATGACCGGAGCCAAGGCCCCTGCTCCCAACAGGCCGAAGCGGAAAAACCATTCTTTCTTCCTCCAGTTCTCATGAAGCCAGCTACAGAGAAATGCAAAGAAGAGCACTCCTCCCACCTGTTTGACGAGCGCAGCCATTGCTGCACAAAGTCCGGCAAGGAAGTACCATTTTAATCGGCCCGTTATTGAGGCTTTCAGGAAAAAGCCGATCGCAAGGATAGAAGGGAAGTGTAAGACCGTTTCCAGATTTACTGTCCCGCCTTCGACCATTGGCCCGGATGAAAAAACTCCGAAGAGCAGCGCTGACAGTAACCCTACCTTTTCCCCGTAGGCCTGATTCGCCACCCAATAGATCGCAATGACTGCCAGAAGAACGAAGAGGGTTCCAAACATCTTGAGCCCCAGGACAGAGGGGCCAAAGAGCAGGACAAAGAGGGCATAAAACATAGGATAGAGGGGAGGTTTTCCCGGACCTTCCAGGTCAATCAACACCTCTCCCTCCGCCATCCGCCAGCCCATATACCCAATGTTTCCCACATCTGGATCAATATACTGTCCAAAGAAGAGGAGTCTGAGGAAGAATGTAAGGGCCAGAATGGCAACCAAGGCTGCGGATGTCATAGTCGTAGGCCGCAAGGTCTTGAAGAGATTCAGGTGGATATTTCCCATAAAAGTCTTTTCTTCAAGGTTTCTTAACTTTTGGGGTTGGTTTCTTCTCCTTAGGGGGAGGAACCTTCTCGACATCCTTTAAAAGGGCGAGAGGCAAAAGGTAAAGTTGGTAAAAGACCGGATCGGCCCACAGCTCCAACTCCGGAGCAAGATCGCCTACAAAGGCGGAGAAAGAAGGCATATTATTGTAGGCATTATAGTTTGAGGAGAGGTCCTTCAGAGATTTATAGAGATTAATTGTTGCAACAAGATGAGTCGGTTTCTCTTTCAATAGTTTGAGTTGCTGGATGCCCATTTCGAGGGACTTTCGATCCTCCTCCAGTTTCGATTCCCAGAATTTTCCCTCCTGATACCGGATATCCAGCTCTCCTGTCTGGATGGCCCGGGTCAACTTCTGATGGACCTGCTGGGTCTGCTCCATCAACTTTTCCATTTGATTTAATAGCTCTGATCTCTCTTTTTTTGAAAGTTCACTCCCCTTAGATGAGGCCTTTGTCAGGAAGTGCTAGAGGTCGTTTTCCTCTGCAAAACTGAGATGGCCCAGAAGAAAAAAAATAATCACACCCAAAATAGTCTTCCGGTGTTTCATAATCTTCTCCCCCAATCCCTTTGCCTTTGCCTTGAAGCGTTAGACACCTATGAAAAAATCGCTTCTGCCACTGGCGGTTCACTTCTTAACTGCCCTAAGATCACCCTTTCGATTCGAGGATGTCCTTTCTCAAAGATTTTTTGGGCTATCCTGTTGGCTCTGATTAATCCGTCCAGAATCTCTACTTTATTGAGAAAAGCAATCAGCTTTGACGTAGAAGGCGCCCCCTTGAAAAGACCTTCCGGGTGAACCATCAAAAGGGCCATTCCTTCCTCCGTCATCTTCCTTCCGACAGGGATCCCTGTCAATCTCGAAACCCGTTCCGCCTGAAACACATTCTCATCATTTAACTCCTTCTCCACACCATCCACCCCCAAGATGGCCACCACCAGTGTCGTGCTCGACGGAATGACAGGTTCTGCCTCTCTGGGAGCCTTAACCGGACGACCTGCCGCGCCATCGGCCTCGATGATCATAGCATCTATTTCATACGAGTTCCAAAGGTTATTTAACAGACCTGGGAGAATCCCTTTCAGCTTCCCTGCTCCGAGCCTCTCTCCGACAAGCGTGATATGCCTGTATTTATCGAGATGGTGGTTTATAAACTCTCCAATTTTCTCCTCGTCTTGAGCCACAAAAAGATGACGGCTTTCTTCTGCGGCTGGTTTTAATATCTTCGTCGTTGTGGTGGTGATTACCTTCTTTCCTTCAAGGATCAAATCTTTGGCAAGACGGAACATCAATGTCGTCTTTCCGCCCGCTCCTGTCAGGCTGATCATCTCCCTTGTTCCGAGCCCCAATGCTTCTGATAAAGATCCTTTCTGACTTACTTTTTGTTCATCGTTCATTGTTCATTGCTCATTGTTTAGAAAATAAGGGTTTCGTCATACGGTCAGGGTAACGATGCCCGTATCGTCAATAGAAGGCTACGGTTGTCGTCTATTAATTCTTTGTACGTAACCGTGTCCAGTGGCCGAAACGCCTGCCTGCCGGTAGGCAGGGGCTTCGTAACCTTATCCCAGAGACCATTTTCATCGATTATACCAATACAAAATCGCTTCCAGTACCCCTCCGCCGATTGCCCTTGCCTTTTCGGAAATGGTGAAGCAGAGTTCCTTTTTACCCCTTGGATCAATATCACCAACCTTCATCCCCTTCTTTACCTCAACGCCATTACGAAGCAGGCCTCTCATGACACCACTGATTTTGGCGATCACGGGGAAATCATCGACAACGGCAACCACCGAACCTTTGCTCACCCGGTCGCCGATCGATTTATGGGCATGGAAGATCCCCTTCTTCATTGTCAGGAGAAGTCTCTCCACTGTATATCCGCCGATCTCCCCGGGTATGCCGGTGTCTGGCTCTGCCGTGCCCTGCAAAATCACCTGCCCCAAGCGATGTCCCCGATTTGTCTCGATAACAACATGGACATCTTTTCCTGCAGTAAATCCTGGACCAAGGCCGATCACGAGTGGAGCATCGCTCATCTGAGTTCCCAGGTTCCTTTTTCCCATGATGGCGTCAATGAGGACATCGGGGGTTAAAAATTTTCTTGTTTTATTCCCATCGGGATCGATCAGAAGCGGAATCTTCCCTTTCTTCCAGACGGATGCAATCTCCTCCGGTGTGGAAATGAGCTTCGCCCGAACCCCCTCCACCTCTTTTTCCCCATCGTAGACGGCCTCACAGAATGATACCTCTCTTCTCACGGCAAGTGGGTGGGAAACTTCCAGCATGCAGATTTTAAAATGGGCCTGATGAAGCCGGTGGGCAACCCCGCTGGCCATCTCCCCTGCTCCCCGGATTAAAACAACGATTTCCGACATTTTTTTGTTCGATCTCATTTATAACCCCTCATGGTTTTCGTAATTCTAAACACAGTAACATAAGCATTATTACATCTCATTCTGTAACTGATCCATTCGGTCAGCCCTGAAGGGCTGAGTTACAGATTTTTATTGAATCGTAACTCATGGCTTTAGCCATGATAAAGAGGCTCGGATTTAAGTCGCTGTGTATAAACTCTTAACTCTTCATTCTTAACTCTTTTCTGTAATCTTCCCATGTATCAATGTCCTTTATCACACCTTCTGATTTGACAGGGATCAGGCGGACATTTTTGAGATGTCTTTCGACAACAGTTTTTCCTCCAACATCCCCTCTCAACTTCGACAGCTCTTTCTCATATCTCCTATGAAAAATAACAGGGTGCCCTTTCAGTCCATGGAAAGAAGGAACGATGATGCCTCCTTTCCTCTTTAAAAAGGCATCAATTAAGACATTGATCGTCCTGGTTTTAAGGAAAGGCTGGTCTCCCAGCGCGATGAGGATTCCATCACTTCTGGGATTCAAAGCGCTGATACCTCTTTTGATGGAGGAACTCATCCCTTTTTTATAACCAGGATTGACCACCACCTTGACCTTGTGGCATTTTAAACGACCTCCCTTCTCTCTCATTTGGTCGTTGAGGACAACGATCACCTCTTTCACTTTGGAACGAAGAAGGGTGTTAAGACAGTGGTCAAATATCGTCCTTCTCCCCCAGGGGAGAGAGAGTTTGTTTGTTCCCATTCGTTTTGATCTGCCTGCACCCAGAAGAACTGCAGAAATATTTTCCATCTTCCCTTTCCGGTCAAACTTTGTTAAATTGTATCAATTTAGATATATAAAACATTTCATGAAGTGGAATTAAAATCACCCTTAATCCCCCTTTTTCAAAGGGGGAGACATTAATTCTCCTCCCTTTTATAAAGGGAGGTGGGGAGGGATTACTCCTTGTTCAAAGAGCTAAAGTGTTACGTTAAATTTAATCTCTATTTTCGATTTCTGTCAAGATTATGTGCTGAAAAACCTCTTTATCAAGGCTAAAGCCTTGAGTTACATTTTGGCAATGATTATATCATCAAAGATTAAGGAGGCAAAATGGCACAGACACCCTTAACATCCGGTTCGACCTACTGGCCTTTCAAAAAGTATTTCGAATTCTATAACCGCTCCATCAAAGACCCTGAGGCCTTCTGGACCGAAGAGGCCCGAAAACTCGATTGGTTCAAAACCTGGGAGAAGGTCCTTGACTGGACACCCCCTTATGCAAAATGGTTTGCAGGAGGAGCGCTCAACGCTTCGTACCTCTGCGTGGACCGACATGCCAAAACCTGGCGAAGGAGCAAGGTGGCCATCTACTGGGAAGGGGAACCTGGAGATACACGGGTCCTGAGTTACTCCACCCTCTACCGGGAGGTCAATAAATTTGCCTCTGTCCTTCTGAATCTCGGAATCAAAAAAGGGGATCGAATTGCCCTCTATCTTCCCATGATCCCCGAATTGCCCATTGCCATGCTGGCCTGTGCGAGGATCGGCGCCACCCATACCGTTATCTTCTCCGGCTTCAGCGCCCAGGCATTGGCGGACAGGATGAATGATACCGGCGCAAAGCTCCTGATCACAGCGGATGCGGGTTTCAGAAGGGGAAAACAGGCGGCGCTGAAGCGTATTGCTGATGAGGCGATGGAGATATCACCTTCCGTTGAAAAGATGCTGGTTGTGCGAAGAGCCAATACCCCCGTGTCGATGACACCACGCAGGGATGTCTGGCTCCACGACCTGCTTGATCAAGCCGGTCTCTTTGTCAATCCAGATCCTATGGATTCTCTCCATCCCCTCTACATCCTCTACACTTCAGGAACAACAGGAAAACCGAAAGGCATTGTCCACGGAACAGGGGGCTACCTCACCTTTAACCACTCTGTCTACAAATGGGTCTTTGATATTAAAGAGGAATCGGTCTACTGGTGCACGGCAGATGTGGGTTGGGTGACCGGACACAGTTCGATCGTTTACGCCCCTCTGATGCACGGAGCAGCCATTGTCCTCTACGAGGGAGCTCCGGACTATCCAGCCATTGATCGATGGTGGGATATTATTGAAAAGTATGGTGTGACCATCTTCTATACCTCTCCCACAGCCATCCGGATGCTGATGAGACACGGTGAAAAAGAGATTGAAAAACACGATCTCTCCAGTCTTGAACTTCTTGGAAGCGTGGGAGAACCCATCAATCCTGAGGCATGGGCCTGGTATTATAAGAACATCGGAAAAGAGAAGTGCCCTATCGTGGATACCTGGTGGCAGACCGAGACAGGTGGGATTATGATCTCTCCGGCTCCGGCCATCGAATGTCCGCCTTTAAAACCTGGCTCTGCGACCTTTCCTCTTCCCGGGATACAGGCGGATGTTGTGGACGAAAGAGGAGAGAGCATGCCTCCCGAGGAAAGAGGGCTTTTGGTGATCAAGGCGCCCTGGCCCGGGATGCTTTTAGGCGTCTACAATAATCCGAAACGCTATGAGGAAAGTTACTGGTCAAAGTTTCCCGGGATTTACTACACCGGAGATTATGCGATCAAGGATAAGGATGGTTATTTTTGGATCCTGGGAAGAGCGGACGAAGTGCTCAAGATCGCTGGACATCGAATCGGAACGGCGGAGATCGAAGATGCCGTAGTCTCTCACCCTGCTGTTGCGGAGGCAGGAGTGGCAAGCATTCCTGACCCGATCAAAGGAGAGGCGATTGTAATCTTCACCATCCTGAAGGATGGTTTTTCTCCTTCTCCTGACCTAAAAACCGATCTCAAGGAGATAATTCGCAAATCGATTGGTCCGGTCGCCACTCCGGAAGAAATCTATTTTGTCACTAAACTTCCGAAAACAAGAAGCGGCAAGATCATGAGGCGAATCCTGAAGGCTGTTGCCACCAGTGGCAACATTGGTGATCTCACCACCCTCGAAGACGAATCCTCCGTGGAAGAAGTAAAAAAGGTCTATGAAGAATTAAAAAAGAGGGTCTAACACCAATGCTGTTCATTTAAGCCGTTCGTGCTGAGCCCTTCGACTCACTGTTTGCCCTGAGGCTCTCGAAGGATGAACGGCTTGCTCAGGACAGGCTTGTCGAAGCATGAACGGCTTAGCGACGCACCCTTCGACAGGCTCAGGGTGAACGGTGACGGCTTAACTGAACAGTGTTAGGGCCTACCTGCATGAAGCGTTTTGACGAAGATAGGCACTTCGGCGTGCAAGCACGAACCATGAAAATCCCCCTCCATCCCCCTTTTATAAAGGGGGACAATTACTCCTCCCTTTGGTCTCCGACCCAGAGCGCCTGCCTGCCGGTAGGCGGGG
>JASEIE010000090.1 GCA_030024065.1 Thermodesulfobacteriota bacterium | reverse complement strand
AATAAATGATTGTCCTTTTGGATAAGAAAGCTCTTATAACGCCCCTGCCAAACGTGACCTCTTGTTTCATAATGCCGATGATATCGGCGAACATGACTTGTCATTAGCCATTGCATCCATTTGCTTAAATCTTCAGCGTGATGGGGCATCAATACTATATGAAAATGGTTTGGCATAAGACAATAAGCAAAAATCTTAACTTCATAACGGTTCTTTGCCTCTTTCATTAATTCTATAAATGCCTCATAATCTTTTTCTTTATGAAATACTATTTGGCCACCATTTCCTCGATTGATGACGTGATATACCGATTCATCAACTAATCCTCTTGAAATTCTTGGCATCTAAAAACCTCTGAAAAAAGTAGCCTGTCCCCTTTTTTTCTTAAATCAGTCTCACTCCAGTGGAATCCTTTTTATATTTTTTTCCGCAGGCTTTGCATGTCGCTTTGCCTGATCGGAAGGTAATTTCAACAGCGCACTCGCAGACCCATCCCTTCACTCTACCTGGATTCCCATAGACAAGGGCATGATCTGGAACATCTTTGGTCACAACAGAGCCGGCTCCGATGAACGCATAATGGCCAATCGTATTTCCACAGATGATCGTTGAATTCGCCCCAATGGTCGCTCCTTTTTTGACCAAAGTTTTTCTAAACTCTTTCTTTCTCGATATGAAACTCCGGGGATTAAACACATTGGTAAAGACCATGGATGGACCGCAGAAGACATCATCCTCCAGAACCACGCTATCATAAATGGAGACATTGTTTTGAACCTTGATGTTATTTCCTAAGATGGCCCCTGATCCGATAAAGACATTCTGTCCGATGATGCAATGCTTCCCGATTTTGGCTCCGGACATGATATGGGAAAAGTGCCATATCTGAGTCTGATCACCAATTTCTACAGGTTCATCTACCACAGCCGTAGGATGCAAAAAATACCCTTTTTCCATCTTCTCGACTCCTATTAGAGATCCACCGGGAAACCTTTCTGCCCTAAGGATTTCTGAGCGGCAACGAGGATCTTCACCACTTCAAGTCCATCCCTTCCTCCGGTTTTCGGTTCCTCCCTCGATTCAATACATTGAATAAAATGTTCAGCTTCAGCCCTGAGAGGTTCCACCATCTTAACATTTGGGATTGTGATATCCCCGAACCTCAGGCTTAAATACTCACCATAAGTATCATAGGAAAGATTTCTGACGCCTTTATCATATATCTTCAACTTCTCAGAGGCCTCCATATCGTCAAAAACGACCATCTTCTTCGAACCCACGATGGTGATTTTCCTCAACTTGTGGGGGTCCAACCAGCTCAAATGGATATTGGCCATCTTCCCATCAGAGAAACGGAGGTTGAGAAACACTACATCTTCGATGCCTTTTTGAATATAGCTCTCACCATGGGCGGAGACATCAACCGGTTCCTCTTCGATAAGATGGAGAATAACGGAGAGGTCATGAGGGGCAAACGAAAGGAGGGCGTTTTCGTCCTGACGGATGATCCCGAGATTGACCCGCTGTGTATAAATATAATAGATTTTCCCCAATTCTCCGGAGGCAATCATCTCCTTCAGGCGGTCGACTACCGGATGATAGATCAGAAGATGGCCGACCATGAGGATCTTTTCCCTCCTCTCCGCTATCTCGAGCATCTCCTGAGCATCTCTGGGGTTTAACGCCATGGGCTTTTCGACCAATACATCCTTATTAGCCAGTAATATCTCTTTTGACAAGGCGTAATGGGAGGCGGCCGAAGAGGCAACCACAACTCCGTTCACCTCAGGATCTTGAAGGATGGGTGTCAAATCCTTGACCATCTTCGATCGAGGATAGGTTTTTTTCAAAGAAGATAATTTGGAAGGGTCCTGGTCACAGATATATTTCAATTCAACCTTTGGAATCTCAGAGAAAACCCTGATATGATTTTTACCCCAAGCCCCAGCTCCCACCACAGCAATGTTGACCATAAAATCTCCTTAAAAAAAGGGGACAGGCTACTTTTTTATTACACTTCGCCCTCAAACAAATATCGTGAAATTCTTAGCATCAATAAAACCCCAATTAAAAAAGTAGCCTGTCCCCTTTTTTTGCTGGTTTCAACCCTATTCCTTCAGGACAGAACCTCAGATGCCACGAAAGGAGGTAGGCATAAACCGAAAATCTTTTTCTCCACTTCTTGACGGCAAAACCAGTCAAGAGATTAACCATACCCATCAAAACAAATTCCGCCATCAGTTTTATGATCAATCCGATGAGGAGAATGGACCATTGCAGGCCTCCCCTGTTTTTCTTAAAAAACTGGTAACGGGAGCGATAATATTCGACCTTTGCCTTCTTCTTCTCTTTTTCAGCACTTTTCCCTTGAAGATGATAGACCTCGGCGTGAGGGAGATGGTAAATCTTCCAGCCTGCCTTCTTTATCTGAAAGCACCAGTCGGTCTCCTCGAAAAAAAGGAAGTAGTCCTCATCTAATACACCCACTTCCTCCATGGCTTCTCTTCTCACCATCATACAGGCACCGATGACGGACTCCACTTCGATGGGTTCAAGATAATTCTCCCCCTTCCCCGGAAAACGACTTGGAAATAACCATCTCAGAAGGCTTTTATTTAGGAGTTCTGTGCCCACCGAGGGAAAATTGGCAATCGAGTTCTGTTTCGATCCATCGGAATTCAGCAATTGCGGTCCAACCACGCCAGCCTCTGGACAAACGTCCATAAAGACAATCAGCCTCTCAAGGGCTCCCTCTTTCACCTGAGTGTCCGGATTGAGAAGAAGGAGATACCTTCCTTCCGCCTTTCTCAACCCCTGATTGGTCGCTTTTGCAAATCCGAGGTTTTCCTCATTTTCAATCAATTGGATTGTCGGGAATTTCTTCTTCGCTTCTGCTTCACTCCCATCCTGAGAGGCATTATCCACCACAATCACCTCCCAGGAAAAATTTTGTCCAACGTTGAAAATTGATCCCAGACATTGAAGGAGATATTCTTTTGTATTCCAATTGACGATAATAATAGATAAATCCATCAAGCGCTGACCTATTGCCCAAATTTTTTGACAAACTCCTTGATTGAAGGGCTACAAATATATTGAATATTCTCCCTGACCTGATGATCGGGCCAATCCCACCATCTTATTCTTAACAATTCTTTAATGGTCTCCTCATCAAAGCGATATCGAATGATATGGGCCGGATTTCCAGCTATGATGGCGTAGGGAGGAACATCCCTTGTCACAACTGAGCAGGCTCCGATAGCAGCTCCATCTCCAATTGTGACACCCGAAAGGATCGTCGTACCAAACCCAATCCAAACATCATTTCCAATAATGACATCCCCTCTTGTCATGGGATGTCCTTTGATCAACCTGGCCTCCTCCCACAGAAATGGAAAGGGATAGGTGCTAACCCAATCAATCCGATGTTCGCTTCCGAGAAAAATGATAACATTGGCTGCAATCGAACAGTATTTGCCGATCCTAAGCGATGTCCCTTCACCCCACGAGACCACCTTTGGCTTTCCATAAGTATGGTCTCCTATCTGATACCGATCTCCCAAAACATCTTTTGTATAGAGAATCTCCTCTGGTGAACGAAACAGTCTTCTCCTCATTCTATTCCGAAATAGTTTAATGCGAGCCATCGGTCTCATTGGTCTTTCGTCCTGCCTCTCAGACTATCTTTTCTCCCACAATGATCAGGGTGTTTCCGCCCATAATAATTTCGTCCATCATGGTTTCATCTAATCGGTATATCTCCTTTCGCTTCCCTGGGGTGAAGAGTCCATATAAACGGATGACCCAGACCAGCGGTAGTAGCCACTTCATCCGGGGTTTCTTTCGATCTTTCTCCAACTGAAGGATGCGAAATCCATAATGCTCCATCATAAATTTCAAAAGAGGATACCCGAGTGGATTCAGGTGAGCCATGGAGAGATCACCCTTCCAAATATCCCTGATAGTCTCGTGGGTAGGAATTTTAGAAAAGGTTCCCATGAAGAGAAAACGGAGTCTCCGCTCGATGTTGAGAAAATTGGGGAGCGAGAGGAAGATTTTTCCCCCTTTTTTTAAAATTCTGCTGAACTCCCGGATGGCACTGGATGGGTTTTCGGTATGCTCAATCCCATCGAGACAGACGAGGTAATTAAAAGAATGATTTTCATAAGGGAGGCGTTGGTTCAAGTCGCCGATCTCAACCTTTAGGTCAGGGATTGAAAAATAGTTAGAGGTGATGTCACAGCAACAGACTTCGAATCCCATCTTTCTCAAACGATCGGCTAAGACCCCTGTCCCTGTGGGAACGTCCAAGATCTTTCCTCTGGGCTCTTTTCCAATCATCTCGATCACTTTATCGTGGGTTTCATGCCTCGATAAGGGAACGAGGCCATAAGACCATTGAAATGAAGGACCGTTTTCGACCATCAATGATGTTCCTCCTTCACAACGCCATGGGGTGAAACATAGACGACGCCCCTTTCTCTGCTTTTTTTGACCAGGTGATAGATAAAACTCCTCTCATTTTTAATTATCGGATGGATTCGGAGATATTCCTGAAAAAATCTCAATCGGTCTGTCCTGGTGAAGGTTCGTGGGATAGAGGTATTGAGTTGGAGTAAGTTCTTAAATAGTTTCTTCTCGTCAACCTTTGCGTCCAATACCACATCCTCCAAATCGAGTAATTTAAAATCCCAGTTTCCCCTCTCTTTTGAAACAAGAATATTGCAACTCTTCATATCCTGATGATAGATGTCTTTTTTATGAAGACATGAAAGCCATTGGGCACAGGTTTTGATAAAAAGCCTCTTCTCCTTTAAATTATTAAACCCGTTTAAGAGATAACGGTCCAATTCCTTTCCATATTCCAATGCTTCCATGACCAGGAAACTCTCCAACCTTCCACGCCAATTCTTTCTTTCCATGAAAGCCAAAGGTTTTATCGATGAAATCCCCCTCGCCCTCAGACCATTTCCACCGATCCAAGACTTAAGCCCTTTGGAGGGCCGAAAGTGCTCCTTTATGTGGTCCCACAGGCGGGGATAGCGGAACTGTTTCACACTTATTCTTTCTCCACCATCGCGGAGGATAGAGACGACGACTTCCGGACTCTGTTTCGCCAGTTCGGAGGGTTTCTCTTTGACGCAGGAGAGATGTATCGCGACCACCTTTTTTAAACGATCCAAGGGGAAATCCTTTCGACGGTAGGTGATAGTCCCTCTTTCCATCTTTACTGAGAACTCGGTGCTCTCTTTCAGACAGCGCTTTGTCCGGCTCTTCCAATGCCTCTTTTGGAGGCGACCCATCCAAAAATCGATTTTCTGGAGATATTTTTCTTTTTTTCGAAAAGGGATGGAATCCTCTCCAAAATATTTTTCAATAAAGAGAGAACGTTCTCTTTCTTCCCACGCGGATCTCAAAGAATGAAAGAGATGGGAGAGGTTCCATAGCTTCTGGTTTAAGGAGAGGGATTTAAGGGTTCTTGCACGGTGGAGGTCAGTGAGAAAGAAGGAGGTTCCGTCCCATAAAAAATTTCCTGCGTGGAGATCTTTGTGAAATAATCCTGAATCGTGTATCTTCTTCACTGCCTTTGCCAGTTGCGTCAAAATTCCTTCCTCTTTTAAAATACCAGACTCCTCTGATAATGAAACCCCCTCCCCGATGGCCTCCGAGATATAATAACTCTCCTTTACCAAGCCCTGATGGACCCGTTCCATCCAGCCATAGGGTTTGGGAACAGCGAGGTTTCTCTTTTGGAGTTGATAAGCCATGAACCATTCCTTTCTTCCTTTGGAGGGAAGAATGAAGTATTTGAAGATTTCCAGCCACCCCTTCGTCTTATCCCTCTTAATAAAAATTTTCCTCCCACTTGATAAGGTGAGAATGGCAGCCCACCGAAGCTTTGACTCCTTGATCACCCCCCCCCCCGTTCCCCGAACGAAAGTGACAGGGTCTTCTAAGAAAGCAGCGGGGAGGAGATCCAGAATGTCTTCTCTCAACCAACCCTTGATCTCACCGACAGAGATTTTTTTAAAGGTGGGGGTTTTCATACGTTCAGTTCATGGCTAAAGCCATGAGTTACATCCTACATCCATAGGCCAAACCGTGTAACTCAAACCTTCAGGTTTGATGAAAAAAATAACCGCTTGATCCTTCTCTCCAACTTTTTTAAAACCCGGTCATCGCTCCTCGCCACCCTCAAGGGAGGAAGCTTTCCCCATTCTTCAAGATGAGAGGTTTTTTGAGCCGTCACCCAGATTCCTTTCGGTCGTTTCGAATCCCCTTCCAGGGCACAGTCCAAGATTTTAAACCGCTTAAGTAAAAACTCAATACCTTCCGGAGTAAATCTCCAATAATCCTTCGGAGCATGATGGATCTTGAAATGCATGACCGTCGTCAGAATCAAAAGTCCCTTGGGCCTCAGGATCCGATGAATCTCATCGATCGCCTTCTGTGGATAGGGAATGTGCTCAAGGGATTCGAGGTTGAGCGCCAGCCCGATGCTCTCATCGGAAACCGGTTTCATATCCGTAATGTCACAGAGGATATCGATACAGGGCGGATCGAAGTCCTGCATATCCTGTTTGATATAACGCTTGCCTGGGAAAAGAGGCTGATAATAATTCGGTTCCCATCCGGCGCATGTGTCGAGGATGGGCTCCTCATACGGAAAACGCTCAATGGCCCATTTGATATAATCGACAATGGCTTCTCTCAATTACACCTCCTTTTGTCTTTCCATCAGCCGATTCAGTACGGAAAAGAGGCGGGGGCCACAGACCTGAACAGTATAATTCCCCAATACTCTCCTCCTCCCCTCGCGACCCATCCTCTCCCTTAATAAGGAATCTTCGATGAGAATAGAGATCTTTTCCTCCCACTCTTCAGGGGTCATGGCATAAAATCCATTGATTCCGTCTTTCACCAGGTCCCGATTGATCCCGACGGGAGTGCAAACCACGGGCACCCCTACCCCCTGGTATTGAATAATCTTGAGACCGCATTTTCCCCACGACCATGGGTCATCGACCAGAGGCATCACCCCGATATCAAAACTCTGGATATCCGCCACTTCCTCTTCTGAGGTCCATGGCTTTTTAACCACTTTTATATGCTCGCAATCAAAGAAGATATCGCACACAATTTTTAGTTCCGCATGGGGATAACGTTCTCCGAGGCGTTCGAAGATGGGCCGCATTTTCTCCAGATAATGGATGGACCCATGATCGCCAATCCACCCTATCGTTATGCTCCCTTTCTGTATCCCATAATCCCTAAGGTGATATCGTTCCTGATCGATGGGAGTGGGGATCACTTCCACATTTGGATTAAATGGAAGGACCTCCTCCTTTAAAAATTCATTCCCAGCAATGACAAAATCAGAGGCTTTGATCATCTGAACAAAACGTTGTCTCCGGCTCTGGGAAATGGGGTCTTTGTTTTTTGAATTCCGATACATCACCGAATCATCAAAATCATAGACGATTCGATTCGCTCTTCGCCTCAAGAGTCCGAGCCTGGGCTGGTTGAACCGCTTCCTCTGGAGAAAGACGATGTCATATTGGGGAAGGGTTTTAAAGAATTGAATATTCGCCTTCAAGGTTCTTGGATAGAGGCTGACTGTCACCTTCACTCCATTCGCCTCAAGATAAGAGAGATACTGAAGCACACGATAACGACTGGCGGCTACCGAATAACCCTGGATCAGAAAAAGGGCCTTCATCGATAAAATTTCCTATCCCCTCACCCCACCCTCTCCCCGAAGGGGAGAGGGAATGTGTGAGGAAAAAAGACTTTGGAGAACTTTTAAAAACTTCTCTGAAGTCACAGCGAGGGAGTAGCACTTCTCAACGGTTTGTATCCCATGTAGCCCCATCTTCTCTCTTAATGTATGATCCTGAATGAGTAACGATAAGCGGTCCACCCACTCTTCGTTGGTCATGGCCCAAAAACCGTTCTGTCCATCAACGACAATGTCACTATTGATTCCCACAGGCGTACAAACAGCAGGCACTCCTACGCTGAGATACTGGACGATCTTCAATCCACATTTACCCTTAGACCAGAGATCGTCATCGAGAGGCATCAAGCCGATATCGAAGGAGATCAGGTCTTCGTTCTCTTCTTCTAATTTCCATGATTTGTTGATGATGGGAAGGTGGTGAGACTCATAAAGATCGTTGCTCACGACCTTCAATTTGATATGGGGGAATCTCTGGCTGAGGGATTCAAAGACTGGTTCTAACTTCTTTAGATATTTTATATTACCTTTCGTTCCGATCCATCCCAGAACGATCTCCGTACCCTCAGAGACCTCCTTTTTCTTGGGATAAAGACTCATATCAATGGAAGTGGGAATCAAAAAGACCTTCTTTTTTTGATCCACCTTCAGGACCTCATCCCTTAAAAAATGGTTTCCGGCGATGACGATGTCGCTGCCTCTCACCATCCATCTGAATTTGAACCACCTCGAAAAGGAATGGGGTTCTGGTGAGCTCGAGGACCGGTACATAATGGCATCATCCAGATCGAAGACAATTTTCCTCGATTTTCTGCGCACCCAATGAAATTCGATGGGAGAAAGTAATCTCCTCTGAATACAGACGACATCAAAAAAGGGCAGCTGCCGGTAGATGGAAAACCTCTCCTTCATCGAACTGGCAAGGGGTTGCCACTTCGGTTCGACTTGATGAGTCCTGAGATAGGGAAAGTACTGCTCCACCCTGAATCGATGTCCTTGATCACTTGAGTGTGTAAGGAAGATGATTCTCATCTATTCGTACCTAAAGAATAACTTCTTAAATCCCCCTACACCCCCCTTTTCTAAGAGACTGTGTCACAAGTCCGTTCATGGTTCGACAAGGCCTGTCCTGAGCGAACCGTTCGTCCCTTCGAGAGCCCTCAGGGCGAACGGCTAATTGCGACACAGTCTCTAAGGGGTGGGATTACACATTTTCTTTTTTTCCGCTACGACCAAAATCGATTTGGCAAAATCAATACCTAAATATCGATGAAGGGGTGCCATCACATAAATCCTGAATAAATAACGGTGAAAGGGATCACTATAAGTTCGATACATACTCTTAATGTGAAACCCCCGGGCGAGGAGAATGCCTCCCAGCTCATCATAACAGTATGCCACCCGATGAGTGGCATCTCTCCAGAACCGGCCCGGATTAAAGACGTTGGGAGTAGTCAGGATCAACCGGCCTCTCTCGTTGAGAAGCCCGTAAATCTTATTTAACATCTCCATCCCCTCTTCCAATTCCAGGTGTTCGATGACTTCGAAGAGAAAGATCACGTCGAATTTTTCCTGAATCCCATCTAAACTACAATAATCGTGGAACTGTTCCCGGTCGATGTCCATGCTTTTATAGATGAGGTTTGGATAGTGCTTTTTTAGCCGTCCTTCGAGATTCCGGTTTGACGCTCCGATGTCCAGCACCCTCTCTCCATCTTGAATGGCCTTCAGCATCAATGGAAATCGCTTCCTGAGTATCTTCAAATCCCAGATCTCAGGATAGCGCCGGTGAATTTGATCCCGATATTCAAATAATCTACTCCAGGAGATTTTTTCGTTCATCCACTCTCACCCATTGATTCGATTCGAAATCAAACCGCCTCACCACCCTGGCTGGTGAGCCAACTGCTACGGAATAAGGCGGGATATCCCTATTCACCACGGAGAGGGCACTGATGATGCAATGCTTTCCAATCGTCACATTTGGAAGGATACAGGCTCCATAGGCAATCCAGGAGTCTGCCCCAATACGAACATACCCGATCTCCACTTTCTGCTCCTTACTGGGGAGACTCACATCCCCAGGTTTCCGTGAACTGTCAATGATCATTACATTCGGTGAGATCCCCACATTCTCCTCAATGATGATGCTGCGACAGGCGCTGATAAAACAGCTCTCAGAGATGATCACATCGTCTCCGATCCATAAAATTGGCTCTTTCAAATGTTTATCTTGTGGGTGAAGATTGATGCTGGTATTTCTCTTAATCCGAACCTGATTTCCAATGTGGACAAATCGTGGCCGATTGATCACCACCCCGGGTTCGATGTAGACATCCTTCCCATAGGCTCCGAAAAGAAAGCGGTTTTTGATATTGACGAGGGGGTACCAGAATCGTTTTTTCTTCATAGGACGGCTTTTCCTTCTGAGACGATCTTTTCAAAAATATATTTCATCTCTTTCCAGTTTCTTTCAAGGGAATAAGTTTCGGCTAATCGACGTGCGGCAATCGAAGCTTTCGCCCTCATCCCTTCATTAAAAAACAATGATATCCTCTCCGCAAGGGCCTGGCTATCCCTGGGGTCAGAGAGAACGAAACCCTCCTGGCCCGGTGTGATGATTCCGCTTGCTCCATTGGAAGAAGTGGTGATCACCGGAAGCCCGCTCGCCAGTGCTTCTAACACGGTGAGCGAACAGGCATCATAAAAAGAGGGGTGGACGAGAAGGTCTGCGGCCCCATAATATTTCTCCGGCTCATCTGTGGAACCTGCAAAGACGATCTGCTCGAAAATACCCATCCCTTTTGCCAGCCGGAGATAGGGATCCCTTCGATCCCTTCCTAAAATGAGGAGCTTACAAAGGGGATGGCCTTCTTTCTTGAGGTGGGCCAGCGCCTTTATCAAGAAGCCCAATCCCTTCATCCTGAAATTATTCGAGACAAAAAGAATGACGATTGCATCCTCAAGACCATGACGCTTTCGAATCTCTTCCCGATATTGGCAATTCCGGGGATGGAAGCGCTCCACGTCGACTCCGTTGTAAACAACCGTGATCTTTTCTCCGGGGATCTTATACCATTGCATCATATCCCGTTTGACCATTTCGGAGATGGCGATGATCTTTGGGAGGATCTTTCCCTTATAGGGGGCATTCTCAATCCCGCCGCTCACCCACTGCTTGGGACTGAAAATCCTCCCAAAAAATTTTATCACCCACAGAATGGGATTGTCATAGGCCCGCAGGCTCCTCCAGAACCAGGCCCAGTGGACCCCTCCATGGGGTTGAAGGATATCCGCTTTCAAGGTATTCCCGACCCCAAGAGCAATATCATAATTCCCGTTCTCGATCTCTTCCGTTGCTTTCCTTGCGAAAGACCAAAGACGCAGGCTTTTAGGGAAAGGGATCGTCTTTACCCGATAAAGATGGATTCCCTGGGCCTCTTCCTCCCAATGCTCCGCATAGACATGGACTTCATGACCCTCTTCAGCCATCCGGGTGGAGAGGTCCACCAGATATCTTTCTGCTCCTCCCTTGCGCCTGGAGAAAGTCAAAATGGCTGTGGCGAACTTCATATTATCGAATTACCCGAATAGTAACGAATTACGCGAATAAGACCACATTTACCCCATCACCACTCGCCGATATTCAACTTTGGCTTTTGAAAAATTGACCAGGATGCCCAGTCTGTAACCACTCGCCTTCAGGTACGATAACAGCTGCGCCGTATGATAGGTTGAAAACCTTTCCACCGTCTTCAGTTCAACAACCACCTTGCTTTCAACAACCAGGTCCAGTCGATGAACTCCAATCTTCTTACCCTTATAGATTACATCTATAGATTACATCGATAACCTTCTGTGTCTCAACCTTGATTGCCCTCTTTGTAAACTCTTCTATTAATGCCTTTTCATAAACAGATTCAACAAAGCCTGGTCCCAGCGTTTTATGGACTTCGAATATCGCTCCCATGATCTCATAAGATAAGTCTGAATAAATAACATTCGTGTTATTCGTCATCATTCGTGCTATTCGTCTTCATGATCTTTTCCACTTACCAATTTTTATCATCTCCTGATAGAAAGCCTCCACTGCTTCGGCCTGTTTGTCCAACCGAAATTCCCGGTGGGCCTTTTCATAGGCTGCCTTTCCCATGTTTGCCCTTAATTCAGGATTGCGGAGCAACCGGAGTGCAGCATCAGCCAGTGTTTCCGGGGTATCTTTAACAACAAAACCCGAGACACCATCTTCGACCAGTTCAGGCAATATCCCTCGATCGGCCACAATGGTAGGTTTTCCCATGGCCATAGCCTCTCTCAAGGCTCTCGCTGTTCCATCCGAACCCGCCATCAGGAAAACAAATATATCCATACAGGCCAATGTATCAAGATAGTCT